>NZ_JAGGQS010000003.1:109386-209027 GCF_018613175.1 Bacillus sp. ISL-47
CAGGACATTGAATAAGCTTCCACGAATAAACACCGCACGAAGAAAATGCGCCAGCATTTTCGAGGATCTCGTGCCTTCCGCTCCAATCAACAGGGTGCTAGAAACTACAATTAGCTTTAACATAGCCAAAAATTTTAAAAATACAGCTTGACAAACAGGGGTATCTTCTTGCATAATCACAATTAAAATTTGATTTTACAGATAAAAGCTGCACTCAACTGCAGCAGAAAAAATAGCTATGATTAAGATTAGTAAATAGGAAACGGCGAAAGAGAGTGAAGCTCAGCGGCTGAAAGGCTTCACCGTCCACTTGACTATTGAACCTGCCTTATGAGCTGTTAGGAAAAACCTAAACGCATTCCCGGCGTTATTGGGATCGAGATGCCTTTTAAAAAAGTGCAAATGGCTGTGTAATAAAAGCAGTTAAATGCTGCTGCAGAAAAGGCAATGAAGGTGGTACCACGGAAGCAAAGTCTTTTCGTCCTTTACTGGATGAAAAGACTTTTTTTATTTTTGGCTCTGTCTAAACTTGCCTTTTGATATCCGCTCAGTCACTCATCGAGCAAACACCGCACGATGCAATTTCGAGGATCTCGTGCCTTCCGCTCCATTCAACAGGGTGTAAATATCAACAATAAGCTTTAAGATAGCATAGTTTTACGGTAGTCAGGTGCACCCTTACAGCGTTAAATTCAGTTTGGTCAGCTGGCTTGCGGAATATTTATTTTAGAAGGAGGAATAACAATGAAAAAGTTAGTTGTTGTTGGCGCAGGATCCATGGCTGAAGCTTTAATATCCGGAATCGTAGAAAGCCGGCTAATCAAGGGAGACAACATATGGGTAACTAATAAAGGCAATGAGGAAAAACTGCAATTCATGCAGAAAACCTATGGCGTTCAGGCAACTTACAATCTGGAAGAGATTTTCAAAGAGGCTGAGGCGGTTATTTTAGCGATGAAGCCTAAGGATGCGGCTGATGCAATCACCCTCATTAAGCCTTATTTAAATACAGAAATGCTGATCATTTCCGTGCTGGCAGGCGTTTCTATTGAAAGCATTGAGCTTTTGGCGGAAAGAAAGCTTCCAGTGGTCAGAGCCATGCCAAACACATCTGCGGCAGTCGGCAAATCGGCCAGTGCTTTATCAGTCAATGAAAAAGTATCAACAGAACAAATGGAGCTTGTGAAGGAAATGTTTGAAACGGTCGGAATGGCTGCATTTGTTGAGGAAAAACAGCTGGATGCGGTAACAGGCTTGTCAGGGAGCGGCCCAGCGTATATTTACTATCTTGCAGAAGCAATGGAAAAAAGCGCCGAAGAAATTGGGCTCGAAAAGGAGATGGCCAAAGAATTCATCATTCAAACGCTGATTGGGGCAGCCGAGATGCTGGCAAAATCGGCTAAAGAGCCTCAGCAGCTCAGAAAAGAAGTAACAAGCCCTGGCGGCACAACAGAAGCTGGTGTAAGAGTACTTGAAGAAAATGGTGTCCAGAAAGCCTTTATAGAATGCATTAAGGAAGCGACAGCCCAATCCAAACGGCTTGGCCACAGCTTTAGCAGCACTGTAAAAATTTAATTGACAGCACTTCCTAAAATTTACGGCAAAGCTCCCCTTTGCCTTGGAACAAACTAAGAGAAAAGCATGAGGGAGTGCCTGCGATGTTCACATTATTATTAAGCCTTAGCCTGCTTGTCTGGCTGGCTGTTTTCATGGATGCCTCTTTTGGGTTTAATCGGCTCGATCGTCTTGAGGATGCCGAAAGCACAAGTGTTGGGCCCCGCTTATCCGTGATTGTAGCTGCCCGGAACGAAGAAGCACGGCTGGAACAAAGCTTAAAAAGCCAGCTTGAACAAAGCTACAAAAGGATCGAATGGATATTGGTCAATGACCGGTCAGCAGACAAAACCGGAGAGATCATGGATTGGATGCAGGAGTCTGATTCAAGAATCAGAACCATTCATATTGACTCTCTCCCGGATGGGTGGCTTGGGAAAAATCACGCCCTTTATAAAGGATACTGTGAGTCAACGGGAGAATTGATTCTGTTCACTGACGCTGATGTTTTATTTAAAAAAGAAGCCATCAGCAAGGCCATACATTATTTTAATCATCACAAACTTGACCATTTGACAGCAGCTCCCAATTTAAACGGAAAAAGCTTCTGGCTAAAAGCGTTCATCGCCTTTTTTCTTTTTGGTTTTTCCTATTATAAACGCCCATGGCTGGCGAATAACCCCAGTTCTAAAACAGGCATGGGAATCGGTGCGTTCAACCTGATCTCTAAACAGGCATATGAAGTGCTGGGTACGCATGAAGTGATAAAAATGCGCCCGGATGATGATTTAATGCTGGGCATGAAGATAAAGCAAAAAGGCTTTAGGCAAAGAATTGTAACAGCGATGAATCTGATCGAGGTTGAGTGGTATGGAAGCTTAAAAGAAGCCTTTAAGGGGCTGGAAAAGAACACTTTCGCTGGGCTCCATTACCGAATCAGCATGGTTCTGTTTGCCATTGCCGGTACGTTTATTTCACAGGTACTGCCCTTCGCCACCATTTTCTCACCAGATAAGATCATTTCAGGCTTAAGTCTTGCCAATATCCTTCTGCTGGCTATCGTTTACACGATCATTACAAAAAGAATGTCCGCTTTCTCTCCTCTTCTGTTTCTTGTATTCCCAATTACAGCGCTCCTTTTTATTTATTCCATTATACGAGCCAGTATTCTAACACTTGTGCGGGGCGGAATTGTTTGGAGAGGTACTCTATACAAGTTAAGTGAACTCCGGGGCAAGCACTAATGGCGGCTGCAAAGCAAAACGCATTCAAAAGTGCTTGTTCTTTTCCATTTGATAGCACGCCTGCTATACTTAATATTTAGGATAACGAAACAAGGAGGCTCATATATGGAAACAAAGCTTTTTTCCCCTTTTACAATTAAAGACGTAACCTTTAAAAACAGAATCGTTATGGCGCCGATGTGCATGTACTCGAGTCATAACGAAGACGGAATGGTCCAAAACTGGCACCGTACACACTACACGAGCCGGGCTGTTGGCCAGGTGGGCTTGATTATTCTTGAAGCTACCGCTGTTACTCCACAGGGCCGGATTTCTCCGCAGGATTTAGGAATATGGAGCGATGACCATATCGCCGGATTAAAAGAATTGACTGATTTAATGAAGGAACATGGTGCAGCTGCAGGAATCCAGCTTGCACATGCCGGCAGGAAAGCTACAGTTGAAGGTGAAATTCTCGCCCCTTCTGCCATCGCATTTAATGAAAAAATGAAAAAACCAAAAGAAATGACCAAAGAAGAAATCTCTGAAACTATCGATGCATTCAGGCAAGGTGCTGAACGAGCAAAAAAGGCAGGCTTTGATGTCATTGAGATCCATGCAGCACATGGCTATTTAATCAACGAGTTTTTATCACCGCTCAGCAATAAACGTACTGATGAATATGGCGGGTCAGCCGAGAACCGCTACCAGATTCTGCGTGAGGTCCTTGATTCGGTTAAAACCGTATGGGATGGCCCGCTATTTGTAAGGGTTTCAGCCAATGATTATCACGAAGAAGGCTTAACAGCAAAAGATTATGCTGAAATGGGCAAATGGATGAAAGAACAGGGTGTAGACCTTATAGACGTTAGCTCTGGTGCCGTTGTCCCGGCAAGAATACACACCTATCCCGGCTACCAGGTTAAGTATTCTGAAACAATTAAAGAAGGCGCTAATATCGAGACTGGCGCTGTCGGCTTAATTACATCCGGCTTGCAGGCAGAAGAAATACTTCAAAATGCTCGAGCGGACCTAATTTTCATCGCCCGCGAATTGCTGCGCGATCCTTACTGGCCGCGAACTGCTGCCAAAGAACTGGGCGTGTCTATTGAGCCGCCCAAGCAGTACGAACGCGGATGGCTATAAAAGCTCCTGAAAGATAGAAAAAGGGATGGTATGGTACCATCCCTTTTTCTATTGGCTCTGTTAAAGCTTATTGTTGATATTGACACCCTTGATTGGAGCGGAAGGCGCAAGTAGCCGAGGAGCGTCGGACCCGCCCGCGGTTCGCTGAGTGCCTGAAATGGAAATCACCAGTAAAAGTTTAACAGCGCCTTTCTATTAAAATAACTGCAATGAATCAAGAAAAACAATGATAATGACCAAAGGCACCACATAGCGAAGAAGGAAGTGCCACACGGAAAAAATGCCGTTCAGCGGTTTAGACCCTTGGATCAATTCATTTCTCAGCAGATCTTTTTTCATTTTGTATGAGACGAAAATGGAAATGAACAAAGCTCCGACCGGCATAAGGATGTTGCTTACGAGAAAATCCGCACTGTCAAAAATGTTTTTTCCGAATATCAATATATCTGACAGCGTACTGAAGGATAGCGCTGACGGGATTCCAACAATAAAGATAGCCAATCCTGTCAGCCAAGCTGCCCTAGTTCTGCCTCTCCCCTTCTTATTCGTTAAGGCTGCTACAACAATTTCCAGCATGGAAAAAGCGGAAGTAAGGGTTGCAAATAAAAATAATGCCAAAAATAATAGCAAAAAAACTTTTCCAAAAAGAATCTGATCAAAAACAGATGGCAGGACAATAAACAGTAAACCAGGCCCTGCAGCAGGTTCAAACCCCAGTGAGAAGACAGCCGGGAAAATTGCGAGTCCAGCAAGAATGGAAATGAACAGGTTCATGCCGACAACGGAAAATGCAGGCTGCAGCAGGCTTTCTTTTTTGGACAAGTAAGAGCTGTACGTCACCATAACTGAAACCCCGACACTTAGGGAGAAAAAGGATTGTCCCATTGCATATAGAACGGTTTCGGAATTTAAATTTGAAAAATCGGGTTTCAAAAAGAACGATACGCCATCCATTGCATTTTCAAGTGTTAATGAACGGGCAATCAAAATAATAAACAGAATAAATAAGGCCGGCATGAGAATTTTACTAACCTGCTCAATTCCTTTTTGAACCCCTTTAGCGACAACTAAAATAGTAATTAATAAAAAGATTCCTTGTGCAGCTACCACCGATGCAGAGTCTGATACTGAATGGCCAAACAGCGCTTCGTAGTCCCCTGCGGCATCCATAGAACCTGTAACGCCGTACGCTAGGTACTTAAGGATCCAGCCGCCAATTACACTATAAAAAGATAATAGAAGAAAACAAGTGAACACACCAAGATAACCGATCCAGTGCCATTTCGACCCTGGGGCAATGTCCCTGTATGCGGAAATCGCTTCTTTCCCTGTACTCCGCCCAATGACAAATTCACCAAGTAAAAGAGGGAAACCAATCAACAATGAAAATAAAAGAAATAATAACATAAATGCCCCGCCACCGCTTGTTCCTGCCACATACGGAAGCTTCCAGATTGCTCCAAGTCCGATAGCCGAACCAGCTGATGCTAAAATAAACCCAATTTTCGATGACCATTGTTCATTTTGCTGCATGCTTGTACCTCCAATATTTTTACTAAAATCAAATAGAAACCGGCCGGATTTCCAATGTTAATGATAGTTATTTTTCCGAAAAAACAAAAAAGCCACATTCTTCAAAAGGGACGCAAATTTCATTCACGCGGTACCACCCTTTTTGAAAGCATGTGACTTTCCTCTCGAAATATAACGGATTAACCGTCTTTTCCACTGAAGTGCAGAAAAGAAAAGCTCCAAGGTGAAATTCATCCTATCTTTGTGCCAGTTTCCACCATACACCGGCTCTCTATATACAGGGAGATAAGACTTAATAGGCTCTTTTCATAGCTTTTTAAATATAATGTTTTAAGTATAAGTGTGATTATAGTACGCTCACATCGAACCGTCAATGCCAAGTTTGAAAAATTCAATTTTTCCAGTCATTACTCCCCGCTCCAAATCCTTTTCCAAACAGTGCCTTCATGGGTTCCTTTGATCTCAAAAACATCCGGATTGCTCATTTTCATTAGATGGTCAAACCCCACTTTTTCATCGAAATAGCGCAGCAACAGAGTTGATAAATTCCCATGGGTGACCAGTACTATATGGTCTTCTTCGGAAGCAATCAGATCTTTCAGAATGGAAGCAGCCCGCTCCATACCGGATGACTGGGATTCTCCCCCTTCAAAAACAAGCTCAAAGTCTGAAAAGCTTTCCTTTAGCTTATCCTGCCAATCCTCATAATTAACAGAACTAAGGACTCTTTCCCCCAAACGCTTATCCTCAATAATGTCCAAATTTCTTAATTCCGCCAACGGCTTAATTGTTTCAAGCGCACGCACAAAAGAACTCGAATAAATTCGGTTTATTTCTTTATCTTTAAAAAAGGCAATAAGCATCTGTGCCTGCTCCCTGCCTCTATCTGTCAGTTTAGCGGAAAAAGGCTGTCCTTCAGCCTTTGCATGGCGGACGATATAGATAGTTTTCATTTAATCATCATCTCCCCTAACCAGCGGTATATGGATCTCTTTAAAGTCCTCAGCTATATCAGTGTTTGGAAAAATGATTTGTGATTCCTTAACGAGCATTTCCCAGTCTGAACGTTCATATCTAGAACTAATATGATTCAGGCAAAGCCTTTGGGCATTCGCTTTTTTAGCAACCTGGGCCGCCTGAATGGTAGTCGAGTGGAAATAATCATAAGCAAGCTTTTCTTCCCCTTGTGAAAAAGTGGCTTCATGTATAAGCAAGTCAGCGTCCGCAGCCAATTCAATTGCCGCATCACAAATCCTTGTATCGCCAAGAACCGTGATAATCCTCCCTTTTTGGGCGGGTCCAAGAAAATCCCGGGCATATAAGATTCGCCCATCCTCAAGCTCAATATTTTCGCCCGTTTTAATCCTTTTATAAAGCGGGCCTGGTTTTACACCTGCCTCAGTAAGCTTATCTGCCAGCAAAGTACCTGGCCGATCCTTTTCAGTAATACGGTATCCATATGAAGGGATCCCGTGCTGCAGCAAGCGTGCCTCGACTTTGAAATGAGGGTCTTCAAATATTACCCCATCTGCAATTTCTACAACTTTCAATGGATATTTAAGGTATGTACCGCTGACAGAGAGCGAGACTTCCACATACTCCTTAAGCCCTTTTGGTCCGTATAGGGTTACCTCTGTATCCCCGCCCTGGAAAGAACGGCTGGATAATAAACCGGGTAAACCGTATATGTGGTCTCCGTGAAGGTGGGTAATAAAAATCTTTTCTATTCTTCGCGGTTTGATGCTTGTATGTAAAATTTGATGCTGGGTAGCTTCCCCGCAGTCAAACAGCCAGATGCTGCCTCTTTCTTCAAGAAGTTTTAAAGCCATGGACGAGACGTTGCGGAGCTTAGCAGGAATTCCAGCTCCAGTCCCCAAGAAAAACACATCCATTATAAAAGAGCCCCTTTCCAGCAGAATAGCGAAGAGCCCCACCTATCGGTAAAGGATTGAGCAGGCGGCACTCAGAGCTAGACAACTGCCAAAATCGAAAAAATTATTATTAAAAAACTCGCAGCTGGTGCGTATATTGTACACTGGTTCAGTCTGAATACTAACACTATACCATAGAGGCGATGCAATTCTCTTTCAAATCAATTCGTTTTTGTGGTATTTCATTGGATAGTTACACTCCTTTAGACGGAAACTATCTGTAGAATGCATACATAATGTTTGCGAAAACAGTCTGAAAGAGATAAAATTTAATATTTGTACAGGTGTTTTTTAGCAGTGCAACATACAAGCATATCTAAAACTGCGGGTGGACACTTGGAAGTCCAGCCTTACATACAGAATTTTTGTCGAAGAGAGGTTCTAGAATCGTGAAACTAAACGAAAAACCGACCGCATTAATTATGATATTTGGAGCAACCGGAGATTTGGCGAAAAGAAAATTGTTTCCGTCACTTTACCGTTTGTACAAGAAAGGCAAACTATCTGAACGCTTTGCGGTAATTGGGATTGCCAGAAGACCGCTTTCAAATGATGAATTTCAGGCGAATGTAAAAAACTCTGTGGAATCAGCTATTAAAGACAGCGGAGAGCTTGAGGATTTTGTTTCCCATTTTTACTATCATTCACATGATGTGACAGATGCAAGCTCATACTTGGCTTTAAAGAGTATGGCCGAAGAACTGGATACACACTATTCTCTTGAAGGAAATCGAATTTTTTACCTGGCAATGGCACCTGAATTCTTCGGGACCATCGCAGAACACTTAAAAGCGGACGGTCTGACAGACGTTGACGGCTTTAAACGCCTTGTGATTGAAAAACCATTTGGCCATGATTTGGAATCAGCGAAACAGCTTAACAAACAAATCAGAAAAGCCTTCTCTGAAAATGAAATCTACCGGATTGACCATTATTTAGGAAAAGAAATGGTGCAGAACATTGAAGTCATCCGTTTTGCCAATGCCATTTTTGAACCTCTGTGGAATAACCGCTATATTTCAAATATACAGGTCACTTCCAGCGAGGTGCTCGGTGTAGAAGAACGCGGACGATATTATGAAAAAAGCGGCGCCCTTCGCGATATGGTCCAAAACCATATGCTGCAAATGGTCGCACTGCTGGCAATGGAACCGCCAATCCGCCTCACGACCGATGAAATCAGATCTGAAAAAGTTAAAGTTTTAAGAGCGATGCGCCCATTGGAAGGCGAACGGGTAAAGGAATATTTTGTTCGCGGACAATACGGGAAAGGATCAATGAGCGGGAAACAAGTCCCAGCTTATCGCGAAGAGCAGATGGTGGATGAGCAATCCAATACCGAGACCTATGTGGCGGGCAAGTTGATGATTGATAATTTCCGCTGGGCAGGTGTACCAATTTACATCCGTACAGGAAAAAGAATGGCCGCTAAATCAACGAAAATTGTCATCCAGTTTAAAGACATTCCAATGAACTTATACTATCAGACTGAGCAAACGCTGAATCCGAATCTGCTTGTCATCCATATTCAGCCTGAGGAAGGGATTACCCTCTATTTAAATGCACAAAAATCCGGCCAAAACATGGAAGCTACACCGGTTAAATTAAACTTTGCCAACAAGGGCATCGATGGAATGAACACGCCGGAAGCTTACGAACGTCTTTTATATGACTGCATGCGCGGCGATGCCACAAACTTTACACATTGGGATGAAGTCGCCCTTTCTTGGAGCTTCGTTGACAAAATTTCGGACGTTTGGGAAAACACCAAAGAAGAAGGTTTCCCGAACTATGAATCCGGCACAATGGGACCAAAAGAAGCAGACCAGCTGCTTGAAAAGGATGGTTTCTTCTGGTGGCCTGTTACCGACCTTGATGTGGAAGAGTGTTAAATGAAGGAACCCCTGTGTTAACTGCAGGGGTTTTTATTTTTGGCTGTTTACGCAAACTTTGTTGCCTTTTTAACAAAAAAGTGAGCAGAGGTTGATTCCGCTCCAGGATGCTTAAGCTTCCACGAGGCGGGCGGTGAGCATCTTCAGCGAGCAGCGCCTGTGGGGTCTCACCCTGTTCCACTCCTCCGGCTTTTAGAAAAGAGCATTACCATTTTCCCTTTTTCATCTGATATGGGCGTCATCAACCTTATAGCGACCATCTTCTACCCTTTTTATCCGATATGGACGATATGAACCCTTTATAGCGACCATCTTCCAGACTTTTCCTCCGATATGGGCGTCATCAACCTTTTATAGCGACCATCTTCCACCCTTTTCACCTGATATGGTCGTCATGAACCCTTTATAGCGACCATCTTCCACCATTTTCATCCGATATGGGCGTCATGAGTCCTTTATAGCGACCATCTTCCACCCTTTTCACCTGATATGGTCGTCATGAACCCTTTATAGCGACCATCTTCCACCCTTTTCATCCGATATGGGCGTCATGAGTCCTTTATAGCGACCATCTTCCACCCTTTTCATCCGATATGGGCGTCATCAACCTTTTATAGCGACCATCTTCTACCCTTTTCATCCGATATGGGTGTCATGAGTCCTTTATAACGACCATCTTCCACCCTTTTCACCTGATATGGGCGTCATGAACCCTTTATAGCGACCATCTTCCACCCTTTTCATCCGATATGGGCGTCATGAGTCCTTTATAGCGACCATCTTCCACCCTTTTCACCTGATATGGTCGTCATGAACCCTTTATAGCGACCATCTTCTCGCCTTTTCCTCTGATATCGGCGTCATGAACCCTTTATAGCGACCATCTTCTCGCCTTTTCCTCCGATATGGGCGTCATGAACCCTTTATAGCGACCATCTTCCCGGCTTTTCATCAAAAATGGGCGTCATAAATCTTTTATGGCGACCATCTTCCCGGCTTTTCATCAAAAATGGGCGTCATGAACCCCTTTTGGCGGCTATCTCCCATGCTCCATCTCTGATTTCCTCTAACACCAGGAGCTTCTCTTACGAAAAGAAAAACAGCGTCCTGGGGACGCTGCTCTACTTTAACCTCTAATTATTCCATCCAATTTGTATGGAAGACTCCTTCTTTGTCAACACGCTGATATGTGTGTGCACCGAAGTAATCACGCTGAGCCTGAAGAAGGTTGGCAGGCAATGTTTCTGTGCGGTAGCTATCATAGTAGGACAGCGCCGCAGAGAAGCACGGAACAGGGATGCCGTTCTTTACAGCAACACTGATGATTTCGCGGGTTGCATCCTGGTAGCTCTCAACAATTTCCTTGAAATACGGATCAAGAAGCAAATTCTTAAGGCCAGGTTCGCGGTCATATGCTTCCTTGATTTTTTGAAGGAATTGAGCGCGGATAATGCAGCCTCCGCGGAAAATCATGGCAATATCGCCGTATTTTAAGTCCCAGTCATATTCTTCGGATGCCGCTCTCATTTGTGCGAATCCTTGTGCATATGAGCAGATTTTACTCATGTAAAGGGCTTTACGCACGCTTTCAATAAAGGATTTTTTATCGCCTGTGAATTCAGCTGAAGCAGGGCCGCGAAGAACCTTGCTAGCATTGACGCGCTCATCCTTCATTGCAGAAATAAAGCGTGCAAAAACAGATTCTGTAATGATTGGGAGCGGAACGCCAAGGTCGAGCGCGCTTTGGCTCGTCCACTTTCCAGTGCCTTTTTGGCCAGCTGTATCAAGAATGACATCCACAAGCGGCTTGCCTGTTTCTTCATCTTTTTTCGTAAAAATATCAGCTGTGATTTCGATTAGGTAGCTGTCAAGTTCTCCTTTATTCCAATCGGCAAATACTTCATGAAGCTCATCTGCACTCAATCCAAGCACATGCTTTAATAGGAAATAGGATTCAGAAATAAGCTGCATATCACCGTATTCAATACCGTTATGGACCATTTTCACATAATGTCCGGCACCATCAGGACCAATATAAGTTGTACATGCTTCGCCATCCACTTTTGCTGCAATATCTTTAAAGATTGGAGCAACTAGCTCGTATGCTTCTTTTTGTCCACCGGGCATGATAGAAGGGCCCTTTAAGGCACCTTCTTCTCCACCGGATACACCAGTTCCGATAAAATGGATGCCAAGCTCGCTTAACTCCTTATTGCGGCGCTGTGTATCCACAAAGAACGTATTTCCGCCATCAATAAGGATATCACCTTTATCCAAAAGCGGTTTTAACTGCTCAATGGTTGCATCTGTTGGACCTCCTGCTTTGACCATAAGCATGATTTTGCGAGGCTTTTCAAGAGAGTCAACAAACTCCTCAATTGTATATGTACCTTTAAAATTTCTGCCTTCTACTTCATTAAGCATTTCATCCGTTTTTTCTCGTGAACGGTTATATACAGATACAGTGTATCCTCTGCTTTCAATATTCATGGCAAGGTTTTTGCCCATGACTGCTAAACCGATAACACCAAACTGCGATTTCGTCATATTCGATAACTTCCCTTCTAATACTGCGTAATTTGTTTGTCCAAAAAGGACAACAAAACGACCGTTATTTTTCAAGGATCCTTTAGAATACCCCCAAAAAAGAATCCACTATACTTTAGCAAGATTCCTGCCCTTATTCAACTTTCCTGTCTTAGTTTTGCATATTATCGACTGAAAAAATCATGATTTATCATCTTTTTCTTCTTCTGTTTTCTTTACTCGGTGACTATTTTGCAAAAAGTCTTTATTAAAGCTTGTGTCCGTGCCAATTTTCGGCCCCTGAATGTGCATTCCTGATAGAGTGCCTGCATGATCGATGATCTTGGAACCATATTTTTTTCGTAAAAGGTCCATTGTTTGAAAAAGCGGTTCCTTTTTGGCATCTTTTTCGTAACTGAATAAATCCAGCTGTTTGACAGCCTGCTGGGGCTCGACAAGGTCTGTCCCTGTTATGCCGAGCAGCCTGACTGCATTTCCGTTCCAATGCTTGATGAATAGTTCTTTTGCTATTTTAAAAATCTCATCGTCCTGCTGGATGGAATTTTTAAGTTTCCGGCTTCTGGTAATGGTTTTTCTGTCCTTGTATCTGATTGTTATGCCAAGCGATGTCGCCAAAACCTTCTTCCTCTTTAATCTGGAAGAAACCTGTCCGGCTAATTTTTCAAATACCTGCAGAAGGTCCCTCTGGTTTGAAACGTCCCTTGGTAAGGTAGTCGAATTTCCTACACTCTTAAATTCGGCAGCTGACTCAGGATCGACTTTTCTGCTATCGCTGCCATTCGCTTTTTGCTTTAAGCGAGGCCCATTGATTCCCAGAGCTGCTTTTAACTGTACTTCATCTGCTTTTGCTAAATCACCGATTGTGGTGATCTTGAGATTGCGGAGCTTCTCACCGGTTTTCTTACCAACCCCGTGCATCTCTTCTACTTCCAACGGCCAAAGAATTTGGGGGACATCCCTTTTGCGGAGAACGGTAATCCCCATAGGCTTTTTCATATCGGAGGCCATTTTGGCTAAAAATTTATTGGGTGCAATGCCAATGCTGCAGGGCAAATCAAGCTGCTGAAAAATTTGTTTTTGAATGGTTTCAGCGATTTCCAGAGGGCTTCCGAACTCATAGCTTTCTGTTATGTCCACATAGCCTTCATCAATGGATACCGGCTCTACAAGAGAGGTATATTCACGCAAAATATCAAACATCCCCATAGAAGCGGCACGATATCTGTCAAAGTTCGGCTTTTTTATAATCAGCTCCGGGCAAAGCTTCTTGGCTTCCCACAACGGCATCGTTGTTTTAACGCCAAGGCTTCTAGCCTCATAGCTGCATGTGACAATAATCCCCCGCCGTTCCTCCGGATTGCCCGCGATTGCCAGAGGCTTGCCCTTTAACGATGGATCATAAGCCATTTCAACCGAGGCATAAAAACTATTCATATCAACATGGAGGATAACTCTCCCATTTTTTGGATACATATGTTTCATGCCGGCACTTCCCTATCCCTTATTCTTATTCTATTTTAACAGAATAACAGCGTTCCGATCACGTACCGGCATCTGCAGAAAAAGTAAAAACAGAGAACCTGTGATTCCCTGTTTCCATTTCAGAATTATGCTGTTGTTTGCTGTGTTTTCATATAATCCTTGATCTCCCGTATGCCTTCAAGGGATTCAACCAGTTTAAGCGGGTCAATCAACGTAATTAGCCGCGAGTCCAGATTGGCAACTCCAGTGAAATAATTGGTTTTCTGATAGGCGATCAAGCCTGGCTGTTTCAGGTTATCTGCAGGTATATCGAGAATCTCCTTTGCTTCGTTAACAAGGACAGCGAATGAAAGCTCTTCGGTTTGCAGGACAATCATTCTGGACGTTTCGGTTTCCTGAAGTGCTCGGCTATAAAGAATGCTTTCATAATCAACAACAGGGATAAGCTCTCCTCTTACTTCAGCAATTCCATTCACATAATGCGGCAAATGCGGAATCGGTGTGATTCCTTCCATTTTTTCAATTGATATAACAAAAGGAATTGGAATGGCATATTCCTCTTTCCCTACCCGGAACACGACAACTTTATTAATAGCAGTCATTCCATAGCCTCCTAGCAACACTTATGTATATAACTAATATACCATGTCCATAATTTTTTAACTAGTCCAGATGAACCATTGATGAGAATATATACAAACTCGCCTGCTGATTTCCACTCCACTCAGGAGGTACTAAAGTTAATACAATATAATACTTTTAACAAAGCAGGGATTATAAAAACAAAAAAGAGAACCGCACAATGGGTTCTCTATTCCTATAAATTAGGCTGATGCTTCTTCGATAATAGCAATTACCATTTCAGCCAGTTTATTCAGTTCTTCAATTGGCATGCGCTCATTTGTAGTATGAATTTCTTCGTACCCCACAGCAAGGTTGACTGTCGGAATGCCAAAGCCTGCAATAACGTTGGCATCACTTCCGCCCCCGCTGTGAAGAAGCTCTGAACTGCGGCCAATTTTGGCAGCTGCTCTACGTGCTAATTCTACTACATGATCGCCTTCGCCAAATTTAAAGCCCGGGTACATAACCTGTACATCCACTTCTGCCCTGCCGCCCATTTCTTGGGCTGCGCTTTCGAAGGCTTCTTTCATCCTGGCTACTTGCTGTTCCATTTTTTCCGGAATTAAAGAACGGGCTTCAGCAAGAATATCAACGTGATCGCACACAATATTTGTCTGCTGTCCGCCTTCAAAGCGCCCGATATTAGCAGTTGTTTCTTCATCGATGCGTCCTAATGGCATTCTGGAAATGGCCTTGGCCGCCATTGTAATAGCAGAAATGCCTTTTTCAGGTGCAACGCCAGCATGTGCAGTTTTCCCTAGGATAGCAGCCTTCACTTTGGCCTGGGTTGGAGCTGCAACAATGATGTTGCCGACTTTTCCGTCACTGTCTAGCGCATAGCCGTATTTAGCCTTTACAAGGGATGGATCAAGGGCCTTGGCACCGACTAAACCCGATTCTTCACCAACAGTGATAATGAATTGAATGGTACCATGAGCGATGTTCTGCTCTTTTAAAACTTTAACAATCTCAAGCATAACAGCAAGGCCTGCCTTGTCGTCTGCTCCCAAAATCGTTGTTCCGTCTGTTACAACATAGCCATCCTTAATGGAAGGCTTTATGCCCTTTCCGGGAACTACCGTATCCATGTGAGACGTGAAATAAATGGTATCCACGTCTTCCTTGGTTCCCTGAAGGGTACAAATTAAGTTGCCTGCTCCATGGCCAGTTTGGGCAGTTGTATCATCTTCGTAAACCTCAACACCAATATCCCTGAATTTTTTCTTAAGAACTTTCGCAATTTGAGCTTCATGCTTCGTTTCCGAGTCAATTTGCACGAGTTCCAGAAATTCGTTCAACAAACGTTCCTCATTAATCATTTATGTACAAACCTCCAAATTAAATGCTTACTAGGCAAGTATAACTCCAATATTTAAGCACAGCAAATCCGAAATTTCTTACAGCGGAATATTTCCATGCTTTTTATGCGGTCTGGTTTCTTTTTTATTGCGGAGCATTTCAAGTGCCTGAATGAGCTTTATTCTAGTTTCACGCGGGTCTATGACATCATCCACCATGCCTCTGCTTGCAGCAACATACGGGTTCGCAAATTTTTCCCTATACTCCTCAATTTTTTGCTCCCTAGTTGCTTCCGGATCTTCACTGTTTTGAATTTCCCTTGCAAAAATGATATTGGCTGCACCCTGAGGACCCATTACAGCAACTTCAGCGTTCGGCCACGCATACACAAGATCTGCACCAATCGATTTACTGTTCAATGCAACATATGCCCCGCCAAAGGCCTTTCTTAAAATGACAGTAAGCTTAGGTACAGTTGCTTCAGAATAGGCATATAGAATCTTTGCCCCGTGGCGGATAATGCCGCCATGCTCTTGCTTAACGCCTGGGAAAAAGCCTGTAACGTCTTCGAAGGTTATTAGTGGAATATTAAAGGAATCACAGAACCTGATAAAGCGTGATGCCTTATCAGAAGAATCAATATCAAGTCCGCCTGCCATGACCTTTGGCTGATTGCAGACAAGCCCAACCGTTTCCCCTTTGATTCTGGCTAAACCTACTACAATATTTTTAGCAAAATCCTGCTGAACCTCCATAAACGTATTCCCATCGACAACCTGTTCAATGACTTTTCTGACATCATAGGGACGCAAGGCGTCAAAAGGGATAACATCCGTCAAATCCGGACGATAATCTTCATCCTCGTCTTTTTCTGCCATTGGCGGCTTTTCCTCATTGTTCTGCGGCAAGTAGCTTAAAAGCCTGCGTACCTGCTCAATAACTTCTTCTTCGGACTCCCCTCTAAAGTGTGCGTTTCCGCTGATCGAGTTATGCACCTTGGCACCGCCGAGGTCTTCAGGTGAAATTTTCTCCCCGGTAACCGTTTCAATTACCTTTGGGCCAGTGATAAACATTTGGCTTGTTTTTTCGACCATGAACACGAAATCAGTGATAGCCGGTGAGTAGACAGCCCCCCCTGCACAAGGCCCCATAATAACAGAAATCTGGGGTATAACCCCTGAATAAATAGAATTCCGATAAAAGATATGGCCGTACCCATCAAGTGAAACAACGCCCTCCTGGATTCTCGCTCCTCCGGAATCATTCAATCCAACAAATGGAGCACCGTTCTCCGCTGCTAAATCCATAACATTCGCAATTTTCTTCGCGTGCATTTCTCCCAGTGCCCCTCCGAAAACAGTAAAATCCTGAGAGAATAAGAAGATCGGCCTTCCGTTTACTTTTCCATAGCCAGTTACAACACCATCCCCAGGACCTTTCTGATTTTCCAGTCCAAAATCGGTGCTTCGGTGTTCAATAAATGGATTCAGTTCAACAAAAGAACCCGGATCTACTAATAGGTCAATTCGTTCACGGGCAGTAAGCTTCCCTTTTTCATGCTGTTTTTGAATACGTTCATCTCCTCCGCCCAATTCAACTTCCCTGCGGCGATCGTATAATTCATTAATTTTTTCATAGATGTCTGCCATGCTTTATTCCATTCCTTTCTTTTCACAAAATTCATATAGGATGCCACCCGTTGACTTCGGATGCATAAAGGCTACTTGTGCACCTCCTGCTCCAGGCTTCGGGGCATCCTGCAGCATTCTGATCCCCTTCTCTTTCATTTCATTGATGCGCTCCTGGATGCTGTCGACTCCTAATGCCACATGATGCAGGCCTTCCCCGCGCTTTTCAATAAATTTGGCGATTGGACTTTCTGGGCTGGTTGGCTCCAATAACTCCAGTTTGGTTTCACCTGCTTTTAGGAAAGCAACCTTTACTCCCTGGCTTTCAACTTCCTCAATCCCAAGGAATGGCAGCTGAAGAGTCTCCGTATAAAATGGAAGCGCTTCATCTAAAGATCTAACAGCTATCCCTATATGGTCCACCTTTTTGATCACTTACTTCTCCTCCTAAGAATGTCGAAAGATTATATAATCTTATACCCGATTAAACGGGCACTTTTAAGGTCTATTATCTAGTTATTCGTCAAATATGTCGAAAATCCTTTTAAAAATTGAGCGGTTGTTCAATTTGAAGATTCTTAGTAAAATAATATTAAGAATTCGGGCGAGGAGGCATAGAATGTCTAACAAGAAATTGATGAAAGTCGTTGTATATTTAATGATATTTGCCATGCTTGCATCAACCCTCATTATGGGCATGGCGATGTTCTTTTAAAAGATAGGAGATCCGGAATGTGTTTTCGAGCGGGAAGTGCAAGCTTTCCGCTTCTTTACCGTTTCCAGAGGTACGTTTTAGAAAACAGCTTTTTAAAATATCCGATTTTCAGCTAATTGGTTTTCTATTTTATCTAGATAAAAAAATACCCTTACACCTGACTTAACTTTTTTTCATACACATATATTTTAACCACAAAAAAACTGCACCAATGAGGTGCAGCCCTTTATTGTCCTTTAAAATATCCTTTATTGATTGCCCTGTAATCCCTCCCAAGTTCCTCGAAGCTTTTGTCTGAAGTAACAACTAGGATCTTTGTACCAATCGGCACATATTCGTAAAGCGATTCGACTGCCTCATTCTGCATCCTGATACACCCTTGGGAAACATATTTTCCAATAGAGGATGGATTATTGGTTCCATGAATGCCGTAAATCCTTCCATCTGTATCCACTGCGTCAAAACCGATCCACCTTGTTCCCAGAGGGTTATTCGGGTCGCCGCCTTTTATATCCTTCCTTCGGTAATAAGGATTGGCAGCTTTTACTGTTACTGTAAAAAAACCTTCAGGCGTGAGGTCCTCCGTCTTTCCAGTTGCCGCTGTGATAACTGTTTGAACTTTATTGTCCTGAATAAAAGCTACTTCATTCGATTTTTTATTTACAATTAAAAAAGGATCTCCCGGCAGCGGGTTTGGCCCCAGCGGCCAGATCGGGGAAAAAGAAAAAAGCATAATCGCTGCAGCAGCAAGCTTAAGCATGCAAAATCACGCTCCCGTTCATTTCCCTTAGTTTGCTTCAGCAGGCTGGGTTTGATTCATCTCCCTGTCTTTTAACCCTTTAAATGAACTCTTAATAATCAAATATTGTTCCATCTCTTTTACAAAATGAAGAAGGGCGGCACGGGCTTCAAATTCCTCCCGCGTTTTTGGCAGCTCCATTTCTTCAAAAGAAACTCTCATTCGATACAGCTTTTCGAGGAATTGAATGGCCGTGTTCCCCGGATGGATATGTTCTGATAATTCTTCGATAAAGTCAGCAATCATCTCCCCCTGTTCTACCGTAAGTGAAATGGAAGTAACACTCGGGAGGACACGTTCGATAATTTCAAATTGTTTTTCCCGCATTTTAAAGTAGTTGTAGTATAAATCGTCATTTCTGAGGAAATGGTTTTCTACATCCCTAAATGCCAGCGTTTTCGCCTCATTAATCAATTCCATGGTCTCAGTAATTTCTTTACCGTCCCATGCGCTTTCATTGGTGCGCAAATAAATGACAATTTCATCAAAGATGATCTTAAAATTTTCTTCTATTTGCAGACGATATTCCTTTAATTTAGTTTCAAGGCTTGGCATATAAAGGTTTGCGATTAGCGCCACACCAATTCCGACAATGATAATGCCCAATTCATTCAGAAGGAGTTCCCTCGTCACTTCCCCTGCAGAATAAATATGGAGGATGATGACTGAGCTTGTGACAATGCCATCACTAACCTTCACCATTACAGCAGTGGGAATAAAAAACAGAAGCAGCAGTCCGATCACCAGGGGATGATAGGCGGCACCTTCAAAAAACAGAGAAGAGAACACCATTGCCATTAAACAGGCAAAAAAACGATCCCAGGAAGCACGCAGTGATTTTTTCTTTGTTACTTTTATACAAAGGATCGTTAGAATGCCTGCTGAAACGAAGTTATCCAACTGCAGCATTTGTGCAATCATAATGCTTATGGAGGTACCCAACGCAGTTTTAATCGTTCTATAGCCTATTTTGTACTTCATATTTGTCAAGCTCCTATATTAATCTGTCTATTTAAAATTGGGAATACAAGGCAAATATTCAAACTAAGTTTTTACCATTTAAATAGCAAGAGAAGATGATCCTACTTGACCATCTTCTCCCATAAGCATATATCGTTTATAGCATCTTTTGCAAGAAATCTCTTGCACGGTCACTGGACGGATTAGAAAAGAACTCTTTTGGCGAAGCATCCTCTACAAGGACACCGCCGTCCAGGAAGAGTACCCGGTCGGCTACTTCACGTGCAAAGCCCATTTCATGGGTAACAATAGCCATCGTCATTCCAGTATGGGCTAATGCTTTCATGACCTCCAGCACTTCTTTCACCATTTCAGGATCAAGCGCTGATGTCGGTTCGTCAAAAAGCATCACATCCGGCTGCATAGCTAGAGCTCTAGCAATAGCAACCCTTTGCTTTTGGCCGCCTGATAATCGGCTCGGATACTCATGTGCTTTAGCAGACAAACCAACCTTTTCCAAAAGTTGAAGTCCAATTTTCTCTGCTTCCTGCTTGGAAATTCCTTTTACTTTTACAGGAGCATAAGTAAGATTCTGCAGGACTGTTTTATGAGGAAATAGGTGAAAGTGCTGGAAAACCATGCCGACATTTTGGCGTACCTTCATAATATTTGTACTTTTATTTGTAATGTCCTGCCCATTGATCAGGATCCGGCCATCTGTTGGGGCTTCCAGCAGATTGATGCAGCGGAGAAAGGTTGACTTCCCTGATCCAGAGGGTCCGATAATGGCCACGACTTCACCGTCCTTAATGCTTGTAGATATTCCTTTAAGCACTTCCAGTTTACCGAAACTCTTATGCAAATTATCCACTTTAATCACTGCGTCTCATTCTCCTTTCAATCCCTTTGCCAAGCAGAGTCAGGATCATGACCATAATATAATAGATCAGACCGGCAATCAGAATCGGTTCAAAGTAAGAAAATTTCTCTCCGCCAACAATATAAGCACGGCGCATGACATCAGTAACCCCGATAACCGTAACGATTGCCGATTCCTTTGTTAGGGTAATAAACTCGTTCATCAAAGCAGGCAGAATGTTTTTCATCGCCTGCGGAAGGATGATATCCATCATTGCCGGCCTATAAGGAACACCAAGAGCCATCGCCGCTTCGGTTTGCCCTTTATCAACGGCCAGGATACCGGCACGGATAATCTCCGAAATATAGGCAGCCGAGTTTAGTCCAAAAGAAAGAACAGCCGCTGTCGATGGATCAATTTTATAGCCAATCAACTGTGGAGACCCATAGTAAATCAGCATCAGCTGGAGTACAAGGGGTGTTCCTCTGAAAACGGAGGTATATGCATCTGCAATCCACCCGAGAAATTTAAATCTGCTTATCTTAAAAAATGATAATATGATACCCAATACAAATCCCAATATAGCTGCAAGGGAAACAATTTGGAGTGTTACCCCAATTCCCTTAAGTATATAAGGAAGGGAGGGAATGAACTGCTGAAAATCCAGATTCACTTTCTTTTCATCCTCTCTATTAGTAAATTAATACTTTTAGCTTCAAGTAAGAATAAAGCGTCCAAAGGAAGAATGCCCCGGACGCCAATTCCCACAAGTTATTTATTATCAAACCATTTAACGATAAGCTCTTCCAATTCACCATTTTCTTTCATCTTAACAAGTTCTGCATTAAACTCCTCAGTTAAGTCGCTGCCCTTAGGGAAAGCAATGGCAGAGCCAGCTTCCTGCTCATCTTCTTCGATTGTAAAGCCTGAAAGATCTTCATTTTTTTCAAAATATCCTTTTGCAACTGTGTCTTCAATGATAGCAGCATCAAAACGTCCTGCCAGAATTTCCTGAATCAATTCTGGGATACGATTGCGGTTTTCAACACTCAAGTCAACTGTCTCACCAATTTCTTCTGCTTTATCAGCTTGAATGGAAGCAAGCTGGACTCCCACAGTTTTACCGTTCAAATCTTCAAGTGACTCGATGCCGCTTCCCTTTTCAGATACAATCATATGGCTTGCTGTATAATACACATCACTGAAATCAACGTTCTGTTTGCGCTCATCAGTTGGAGTCATGCCAGCCAGCACAAAATCTACCTGGCTGGTTTCCAATGCAGGAATCAATCCATTAAAGTCCATATCCTTCACTTGAATTTCATATCCAAGCTTTTCGGCAATAGCCTTAGCCAAGTCCACATCAAACCCTATAATTTCTTCGCCTTTTGCAGAATCTACGTATTCAAATGGCGGATAATCTGCTGATGTACCCATTGTTAAAACCTTTTTATCCGATCCTTTATCGCCTGATCCGTTAGCTGAATCCTTTTCACTTGTACCGCAAGCTGCCAATAAACCAACTAAAAGCATGCTGATGGCTATCATGATGAATTTTTTCATTTTGTTTTCCCCCTGTATAATCTGAATAATATCTATAAAACTATTAATAAATATTCACTAAAATGAATTTTAACACATTTTTATATTTATGCAATATCATTTTAAATATCAAATTAAAGTTCAACTATTCAGAAATATTACCCGAAAAAAAAAGCCCCGAATCGGGGCTTTTCCAGTATTAAAGCTCTTCGCAGAATTTCTCGTAGGCATCCTGCAGCTTTTGAACAACAGCCATTGGTTCATGGCCTTCAATATCATGGCGCTCAATCATAGTGCATAATTCACCATCTTTAAGCAGCGCAAAAGAAGGTGATGAAGGCGGATAACCAGTAAAATAAGATCTCGCTTTTTCCGTCGCATCCTTATCTTGGCCTGCAAAGACAGTTACCAGATGGTCAGGGCGCTTATCATAATGCAAGGAATGGGCAGCTGCCGGACGGGCAATTCCGCCTGCACATCCGCACACAGAGTTGACCATTACAAGTGTAGTCCCTTTTTTGTTAAGGGCCTCATCTACTTCTTCAGGTGTAGTTAATTCCGTATAGCCCGCATGCACGATTTCCTGGCGCGCCTGCTTAACGACATCATTCATAAATAAATTAAAATCCATATTCAAATTTAATCTCTCCTCTGCTGAGTAAGTAATGTTAGTGACTATATACATAATACCAATACAGGAACAAAATTTACAATCACGACAATTTTTCACAAAAAAAAAGTTTAGGTTCCTGAGAAAGGGGAATGATAAAAGTACAGCTAGATCCATACCCCTAAACTCCCTAGATTCGCCAGTGCCATAAAGGCACTGGCCATTTTTTTGCATTCTTTTTTATGTAAAGCAGCCCTATCCCAGGGCAGCTCTCTTCATTTACTTTTTAGCATACACATTAAATAATTCTTCAACTGCCGAGGTTACGGTCCGGTTTCCGGCAATTACTTCATTTTCTATTCTAGGCAGGAGAGGTTTGACATCAGGATGATAAAAAAAGCTGAACTGAAGCTCATCCATGATCATTGAGTGAATCCATTCTTTGGTCTGCAGCCTTCTTCTTTCTTCAAATACGCCTGATTTTTTTGTATTCTTTTCAAACCTGCTGATCATTTCCCATAACTCCTGGATTCCCTCGTTTAAGGTAGATGAACAGGTATAGGCTTTTGTTTGCCAGTCTTTGGTGGCTGGCTGAAGAAAGTGAAGGATGCGGTCATATTCCGCTTTCGTTTTTTCAGCCAACTTCTTATTTTGGCCATCCGCTTTATTTACAATAACTGCATCAGCCAATTCCATTATGCCTTTTTTCATGCCCTGCAATTCATCCCCAGCCCCAGTCAAGGTCAGGAGCATAAAAAAGTCCACCATATCCCTCACAATGACTTCGCTCTGCCCGACACCAACCGTTTCGACCAGGATAACATCAAAGCCAGCTGCTTCGCATAGCAGCATAGTTTCCCTTGTTTTCCGATGAACTCCGCCAAGCTTCCCAGCAGACGGTGAAGGTCTTATAAAAGCACGCGGATTTCTTGAAAGCTGCTCCATCCTCGTTTTATCGCCAAGAATGCTCCCGCCGCTCAAGCTGGAACTTGGATCGACAGCAAGGACGGCAACCTTCAAGCCTGAATTACATAAGAAAGTTCCAAAAGACTCAATGAACGTGCTTTTCCCCGCACCAGGCACACCTGTAATGCCAATCCGCAAAGATTTTCCTGAATGGGGCAGAAGGTTTTGAAGCAGCTCCTGGGCATGGCGAAAGTGATGCTCCGCGTTGCTTTCAATCAGTGTGATGGCACGGGCAAGCAAGCTGCGCTCACCCTTAAGGATGCCTTCTTCTAAAACGTTAAGATCAGGCAAAGATGGAGACTTTTTTTGAAAACGTCCTTTC
The DNA here is from genome assembly GCF_018613175.1 of Bacillus sp. ISL-47. Taxonomy (NCBI): domain Bacteria; kingdom Bacillati; phylum Bacillota; class Bacilli; order Caryophanales; family Bacillaceae; genus Bacillus; species Bacillus sp. ISL-47. Next base: position 133,019 of record NZ_JAGGQS010000003.1, read on the forward strand.
TTCACAAATTGCTGTGATGAACCTCCATTCTCCACTCCTCTACGTACTATACTTGTAAAATTGTCTGCGTTTTTATCATCAAACCAATCAGGTTTCTTATCTTCAGGCATTTACTGGGTCACTTCCTCATACCCGAGGCGGCTGTATATTTCTCTGATAACTTTTTGAGCCGCAACAGGAATTACTGTACCTGGGCCAAAAATGGCAGAAGCCCCGTGCTCATATAGGTAATCGTAGTCCTGCGCCGGAATGACTCCGCCAATCACGACCATAATATCATCCCTTCCCAGCTTTTTAAGCTCCTCAATAAGCTGGGGAAGAAGAGTTTTATGGCCGGCTGCCAGCGAACTGATTCCGATGACATGAACATCATTTTCTACAGCCTGCATCGCTGTTTCTTCAGGTGTCTGAAATAGTGGGCCGATATCCACATCAAATCCCAGGTCAGCAAATGCTGTTGAAATAACCTTTGCACCTCTATCATGTCCGTCCTGCCCCATCTTTGCAATCAAAATTCTAGGTCTTCTTCCTTCATTCTCGAGGAAATCGTCGGTCATTTGTTTAACTTCTGCAATTTCTTCTTCATTTGAAAAAGCAGAGCTATATACACCGCTAATTGAACGAATAATTGCTTTATGACGATTTGCCACTTTTTCAATTGCTTCCGAGATTTCACCAAGCGTTGCCCTGACTCTTGCTGCTTTTACTGCCAGCTCAAGCAGGTTGCCTTCACCAGTCTCTGCTGCTCTCGTTATGGAGTCTAAAGCTTCTGTTACTTTTCCATTGTCACGGGAAGCTTTAAGATTCGTCAGCTTTTCAATTTGCTTTAAGCGTACAGCAGTATTATCAATGTCCAGAATTTCAATTGGATCTTCTTTTTCCAAACGGTATTGGTTAACACCAATGATGGTTTCTTTGCCTGAATCTATTTGCGCCTGCCTTCTGGCTGCTGCTTCTTCTATTCTCATTTTAGGCAAGCCTGTTTCGATTGCTTTAGCCATACCGCCCAGATTTTCAATTTCCTCAATATGCTCCCAAGCACGCTTAATTAATTGGTCTGTTAATGCCTCTACATAATATGAGCCACCCCATGGATCAATTACATTGGTTATTCCCGTTTCTTCCTGAAGATACAGCTGGGTATTTCGGGCAATACGTGCTGAAAAATCAGTCGGCAATGCTATGGCTTCATCCAAAGCATTTGTATGGAGTGATTGCGTGTGGCCCATTGCCGCTGCATGCGCTTCAATAAGGGTTCTTGTTACATTATTAAAAGGGTCCTGCTCAGTTAAACTCCAGCCGGAAGTTTGGGAATGCGTCCTGAGAGCCATGGATTTTGTATTTTCCGGTTCAAAGGTTTTCATCATTTTTGCCCATATATAGCGGGCTGCCCTCATTTTGGACACTTCCATGAAGTAATTCATCCCAATCGCCCAGAAGAACGAAAGCCGTGGTGCGAATAAATCAATATCTATGCCGGCACTTAGTCCAGTTCTTACGTATTCCAATCCATCTGCCAGAGTGTAGGCAAGTTCGATGTCAGCGGGCGCTCCCGCTTCCTGCATGTGATAGCCCGAAATACTGATGCTATTGAATTTAGGCATGTATTTGGATGTATATTCGAATATATCAGCAATGATTTTCATCGACATTTCCGGCGGGTAAATATAGGTGTTGCGCACCATATACTCTTTTAAAATATCATTTTGAATCGTCCCTGAAAGCTTTTCCTGGCTGACTCCCTGTTCTTCCGCTGTGACAATATAGAATGCCATAACTGGCAGCACCGCTCCATTCATTGTCATGGATACAGACATCTGGTCCAAAGGAATTCCATCAAAAAGTGTTTTCATATCAAGTATGGAATCAATCGCTACCCCTGCTTTCCCAACATCCCCTACTACTCTTGGATGATCAGAATCATAGCCTCTATGCGTAGCTAAGTCGAAAGCAACAGATAAGCCCTTTTGCCCCATCGCAAGATTTCGGCGGTAAAAAGCATTGCTTTCTTCAGCTGTCGAAAACCCGGCATACTGTCGGACTGTCCACGGCCTGTTCACATACATAGTTGAGTATGGTCCCCTGGTATAGGGAGGCAGTCCTGGCTTATCATTTAGATGCTGTAAACCTTTAAGATCTTCTTCTGTATATAATGGCTTAATCTTAATTTGCTCATTTGTTTCAAAAAGAAGATTATCAATAGATTGACTGATTTCTTCCTCTGCTTTCTTTTTCCAGTGCTCTTTAGTTGCTTGTTTCTTATCAGAAATATTTATGCTTTTAAAGTCAGGTTTATTGGCCACTGCTAGCCACCTCCATTTCGTTAAGCAGACTCAAGAGAGTTTTATAGCAATTGCTTTTTACATGGACAAATCCATTAACTCCCGCTGCAGTATACTCCGGCTGTTTGTTTTCTTCTGGAAGACCTGCTAAGAATAGCTTCGCATCCGGAAAGGCTTCTTTAACCTGTTTAATAATAGGCAAAGCCATGCTGTCATATTGCTCATTTGATCCGCAAATAAAATAGTGTCTGCAGTTTGATTCTCTTATAAAGGCTGCTGCTGTTTCAGAATCCTCCACTGATTTACTTTTGACAGCCCTTATTGCCCCCGGTGCCAAAAAGCCTGCAATAAAATCAGCCCGTGCTTTATGGTCCTTGAGCGCTCCAAGGCATATAAGCCCTGCTTCCGGATTAATGCCTTTACTGCTTAAATTTTCAGAAGCCCTGCGCAAGCCTTCATATGATTCGGAAAGGCGAATTTGCGGAATCGGCTGGATACTGCCGTTCTCATGTTGGACAGTTTTAATTTTTACCTGTAGCGGCTTGTCATCCAAATTGGCATAAATATTTGTACCGATTATACTTTGTTTCCTCGTTTCAATATCTTGTTTTCGCTTCTCAAGGACTTGCTTAATCTGGTCCTGAACCCACCCTGACTTCAAGGCTTCAGCCATACCATTACGCTTTTCAATCTCAAGGAAAAGAGCCCAGGCTTTTTCAGTGAGTTCGTTTGTCAGGTGCTCAACATACCAGGAACCCCCTGCCGGGTCCGAAACCTTAAGCAAATGGGCTTCCTCCCTTAATATCAGCTGCGTATTACGGGCAATCCGGTCACCTAGAGGAGAATCAGATGCTTCCGGTTCATTATACGGACTCACATGAAGATATTGGACGCCGCCTAAAACAGCTGCAAACGCTTCATTTCCTGCTCTGAGCATATTCACATAAGGGTCATAGGCTGACTTAGAAAAAAATGAAGTTTCAGCAGAAATCACTATTTTCTTGCTATCCTCTGAAGCACCATATGCTTCTGCCACTTTACTCCATAGAACCCTTGCGGAGCGCAGCTTGGCTATTTCCAAAAAAAAGTTAGAGCCGATGGAAAATTTAAATACCACTTTGGACAAAATGTCCTCGAGGTTTTGCCCTTTATCGAGAAAATACTGCAGGTGATTTACGCCGGAGGCAACTGCAAAAGCAAGCTCTTGGACTGCGTTCGCTCCGCCATTATGATAGACTGCAGAATCAGCCATGATCGTTTTTAGCTTTGGCATTTTTTCTGCTGCCAAGCTGATTGCATCAATCCATTGATCATAAGCTTCATCGATTGAGCGATCGTTCAACTTCGCTGTAGCGGCAGCAGCCAGTGGATCGCTGGCAATATAACCTGAAATTTTTTCACTGTCTTCCAATTTCGCAAGTTCCCCGATCAGCTGCTGATTATAATTAACCTCGACGCAGAAAGGATGTTTTTTATAGAGGTCTCCAACTGCCTTTCTTATCTCCTTAAGATCTTCCAATTGATCCGGCTGGAAAGCAAGAGCAGTCTGCCCTTTTTCTGTGGCTTCATGAAGCTTTTCTGATAACTCCTCGGTAGTTAAGGCACTGATTTTTTGTGCGACCTTCCATTCTTCTGACAGGTATCCTCCGGGATTTGGTCCCCTTCTGAAATCGGCTTGACCTGGATACTGGGATAAAGCATATGTCTCCATATCTTCTTTTGAATAAAGCGGTTTCAATTTAATGTTTTCATATGTAGTACTGGACAATGATTCAATGGACTTTCCTTTAAGCGTTTTTTCCGCATTTTGTTTCCATTCTTCCATATTCTGTTCCGGAAATCTTGCTTCCATCATATTTTTTAATGACATAATAGGCTGCCAGGTAACTGACAGCATTCCCTCCCCTCATTAATGAATAAGGCTGTCACGGAACTGCCGCTTATTAAAGTGCATGAACCGTACTATTTAATTATAATAAAATTCAAAATTCTTTATATAACCATTTTAGTATACATATAGGAAACAAGCAATGAACATCAAGCCTTTTAGGACTTTCTTTATCCCTAATAAATAAACCGCCGCCCTGGTTTGGGCAGCGGTTTAATTCCACATTAATAGACAGATGTATTTTCCTTTGACGTGTTCTCGAGAATTTCTTTAACACGCTGCAGGAAGCGGCCGCACACAAGGCCGTCCAATACACGGTGGTCAAGCGACATGCAAAGGTTAACCATATCACGAACGGCAATCATACCGTTGTTCATAACTACAGGACGCTTAACAATTGATTCAACCTGCAAAATTGCAGCTTGAGGGTAATTGATAATACCCATGGATTGGACAGAACCAAATGAACCTGTGTTGTTGACTGTGAAAGTGCCGCCCTGCATTTCAGCAGAAGTCAGCTTTCCAGTACGAACCTTCACTGCCAAATCATTGATCTCTCGGGCAATGCCTTTAATTGTTTTTTCATCTGCCGCGTTGATGACAGGAACGAATAATGCATCATCTGTAGCAACAGCAATGGAGATATTAATATCTTTCTTCTGAATAATCTTGTCTCCAGCCCACATGGAATTAATCTGCGGGAATTCCTTAAGAGCCTGTGCAACAGCTTTTACGAAGAAAGCAAAGAATGTCAGGTTGAAACCTTCTTTTTGCTTAAATTCTCCCTTAATGCTATTACGGTACTCCACAAGATTCGTTACGTCCACTTCCATCATTGTCCATGCATGTGGCGCTTCATGCTTGCTTCGAAGCATATTTGCAGCTATAGCCTTTCGGACTCCTGTGACAGGAATCTCAACATCACCAGGCAATACAGGAACATTTGGAGCCGGTGCTGCCGGTTTGGCTGGTGCTGCCGGCTGAGAAGGTGCAGATGCTGCTGGCTCTTCTGTCTTATCCGGTGCCGCCGGTGCAGCATTGGCCGAAGGGATGTTGCCTGACTCAATGATTTTCATAAGGTCTTTACGGGTAATACGGCCGCCGCCGCCTGTACCTGTTACCTGATTCAAGTCAATGCCATGTTCTTGTGAAAGTTTCAATACGGCCGGAGAATATCGAGCTCCCTTTGGACTGTCTGCCTTAGCAGGTGCCTTTGGAGCAGAATCCGCTTCATTTCCGCCTGATTGTGCAGGTTCAGCCTTTTCTTCCGCACTAGGCTCAGATGTTGCTGGAGCAGCTTCGCCGCCTTCAGTTTCAATCGTCAAAATCACCTGTCCAACTTCATAAGTCTCACCCTCTTCGGCAATCAATTCTTTGATCACACCTGTGAAAGAAGATGGTACCTCCGCATTTACTTTATCTGTCATTACCTCTGCAAGAGGATCATATTTATTTACTTTATCACCAACGGAAACCAGCCATTTGCTGATCGTACCTTCTGTTACACTCTCCCCAAGCTGGGGCATTTTAATTTGCTCGATAGCCAATGGGTATACCTCCTTCTAGCTCCCCGCTTATTGCGGGATATCAGACTGTGGAGCTTTTCCTAGTAAAAAACTCCACCTCTCTGTTTTCTCCATTTATAATTTGTTGAACGGCCAGTTCGATTAAAATTCCGCTAATTCACGCATTGCTTTTTCTACTTTATCCGGATTTACCATGAAGTATTTCTCCATTGTCGGTGCGTATGGCATCGCAGGAATATCCGGGCCTGCAAGGCGTTTGATTGGTGCATCTAGTTCAAACAGGCAATTTTCTGCGATGATTGCAGAAACCTCGCCCATGATGCTTCCTTCCTTGTTGTCCTCAGTTAGAAGCAGTACTTTTCCAGTTTTTGAAGCAGCTTCAATGATTGCTTCCTTATCAAGCGGATATACTGTTCTTAAGTCCAGGATGTGTGCTGAGATGCCGTCTTTGGCAAGCCTTTCGGCAGCCTGAAGGGCAAAGTGGACACATAGGCCATAAGTGATAACCGTGATATCTTCTCCTTCACGCTTAACATCTGCTTTACCAATTGGAAGAACATAATCATCTTCAGGAACTTCCCCTTTAATAAGACGGTATGCTCGTTTATGTTCAAAGAACAATACAGGGTCTTCATCGCGGATAGCAGCTTTTAAAAGCCCTTTAACATCATACGGAGTAGATGGCATGACAATTTTTAATCCAGGCTGATTCGCAAATACTGCCTCTACAGATTGGGAGTGATAAAGAGCACCATGAACACCTCCGCCATATGGTGCACGAATAACCATTGGACAGTTCCAGTCATTATTTGAACGGTATCGAATTCTTGCTGCTTCCGAAATAATTTGGTTCACAGCCGGCATGATAAAGTCGGCAAACTGCATTTCTGCAATCGGGCGCATCCCATACATTGCAGCACCGATTCCCACCCCTGCAATGGCAGATTCAGCAAGCGGTGTATCTATTACACGGTCTTCACCGAACTTGTCATACAAGCCTTGGGTGGCTTTAAATACACCGCCCTTTTTACCTACGTCTTCACCTAATACAAAAACCTTTGGATCTCTTTCCATTTCCTCGCGGATTGCCATTGTTACCGCATCGATATAAGAAATTACAGCCATATTCTCTCCCCCTTACTGTTCAGCATAAACATGTTTCAATGCATATTCCGGCTCTGCATATGGAGCATTTTCTGCATAATCAGTTGCTTCGTTCACCTGTCTCATTACACGGTCATTAATTTCTTTTTCCAAGCCATCATCCATTACTCCAGCTTCTTTTAAATAAGCACCAAAAGTAATGATAGGGTCTTTGGTTTTCGCTTCTGCGACTTCATCAGGAGCACGATAGCTGCGGTCATCATCATCAGAAGAGTGCGGAGTCAGACGGTATGAAATTGTTTCAATTAAAGTAGGTCCTTCGCCACGGCGGCCTCTATCTGCTGCTTCTTTAACTGCTTTATATACTTCAAGCGGATTATTTCCATCTACAGTAAACCCGGGCATCCCATAGCCAATAGCTCTATCTGAAACATTTTCGCAGGCAAGCTGTTTCTCAATTGGAACCGAGATTGCATACTTATTGTTTTCACACATAAAGATTACCGGAAGTTTGTGGACACCAGCAAAATTGGCGCCTTCATGGAAATCGCCCTGATTTGAAGAACCCTCGCCGAAAGTGACAAACGTTACAAGGTCTTTGCCTTCCAGCTTTCCGCCAAGTGCTACACCAACAGCATGCGGTACTTGAGTTGTAACCGGTGAAGACCCTGTTACGATATTGTTCTTCTTTTGGCCAAAGTGTCCTGGCATCTGGCGTCCGCCGGAGTTTGGATCTTCCGCTTTTGCAAAGCCTGAAAGCATTAGTTCTTTGGCCGTCATGCCGAAAGTCAGAACTACACCCATATCACGATAATACGGAAGTACATAATCCTTTTCCTTATCAAGAGCAAATGCAGCACCTACTTGGGCAGCTTCCTGTCCCTGGCATGAGATAACAAACGGAATTTTCCCAGCACGGTTTAAAAGCCACATACGCTCATCAATGCGGCGAGCCAATAGCATCGTCTCATACATTTCAAGAACCTTTTCATCACTTAAACCTAATTCTTTATGACGGTTTTCAGCCATTTATATAACCTCCTAAACTTTTATGTACTTGCCGGTATCCTGTTCAGGAGGCCGGCATTATTAGTTGCATCAAATATCTTTTAACCGTGAATCGCTTTTCCATCAACAGCAAGAGCTGCTTCTCCAATTGCTTCCGATAATGTCGGATGCGGGTGAATAGTATGAGCCACTTCCCATGGTGTAGCATCAAGAACACGCGCAAGGCCAGCTTCTGAAATCATATCTGTCACATGCGGGCCAATCATATGTACACCAAGGATATCGTCGGTATCTTTATCAGCAACTATTTTAACGAAACCATCTGACTCTCCAAACACAAGTGCCTTGCCGATTGCGCGGAATGAGAACTTGCCAGTCTTTACATTTAAGCCTTTTTCTCTTGCTTCATCCTCTGTTAATCCTACACTTGCTGCCTCTGGCGCACTGTAAATACATTTGGACACCAGGCTGTAATCAATTGGAGAAGGATTTTGCCCGGCAATGTGCTCTACAGCAACAATGCCTTCATGGGATGCAACATGGGCAAGCTGAAGGCCGCCTATAACATCACCAATCGCATAGATATGGGATTCCTTTGTCTGGAAGTATTCATTCGTTGTAATGAAGCCTTTTTCAATTTGGATCTCTGTATTTTCTATGCCAATCCCCTCTACATTTGCCTGGCGGCCGACTGAAACAAGCAGTTTTTCAGCAGAGAATTCCTTTTGTGACCCCTTCACTTCTGCAGAAATCGTTACGCCTTCGCCTTTTTGCAATGTTTCAGGAAGAACCTTGGCACCTGTAACTATTTTTACGCCTTTCTTTTTCATGAGGCGCTGCATTTCTTTTGATATTTCTTTATCTTCTGTAGGAATAATGCGATCTGCATATTCAAGAACTGTCACATCAGCACCGAAATCAGATAGCATTGAAGCCCATTCAATCCCGATTACACCGCCGCCGACAATAATGATGGAACTTGGAATTTCTTCCAAAGCCAGCGCCTCATCTGAAGTCATTACCAATTGGCCATCAATATCCAATCCTGGAAGACTGCGCGGACGCGATCCTGTAGCAACAATGACGTTCTTAGGGATCAGCATTTCGTTCTCGTCGCCATTGTTCATTTCAACAGAAATGGTCCCAGGCATTGGAGAAAAAATGGAAGGTCCCAAAATACGTCCTGTTCCTTCAAAAACATCAATCTTCCCCTGCTTCATTAGGTGCTGTACTCCCTTATGCAGCTGGTCAACGATTTTGTTCTTTCTTTCCTGAACTTTTCCAAAATTGATGGATACATCACGTGTCACAACGCCAAAATCTTCACTATGTTTTGCTGTTGCAAAAACTTCAGCACTTCTCAATAATGCCTTACTTGGAATACACCCTTTGTGTAGGCAGGTTCCTCCCAGCTTGCCTTTTTCAACTATTGCCGTTTTTAATCCCAGCTGGGATGCACGGATGGCGGCTACATAACCGCCTGTGCCTCCGCCTAAGATGACTAAATCATACTCCTGTGCCAAGTTGCTTCCCCCTTTTTATTTGATTGCTGCTTTGTTTGCTGTTTTTCCTGGATATTCTTTTTCTTTTTCTTCACCGCGCAGGACACGCAATGCCCCTTCTGCGAGTGCCTGAAGCTCATTTTCGCCTGGCTGGATAATTACGTCAGCGATCCAGTTGATGCGCTCACTGATTTCTTTTACGAAACCTTTTCCATAAGCCAGGCCTCCTGTAAGAATGATGGCATCTACCTTGCCGCCAAGTATAGCGCTGGCGGAGCCAATTTCTTTTGCAACCTGATAAGCCATTGCGGAATAAACCAGCTTAGCTTTTTCATCTCCATTTTCGATCATCTTTTCAACCTTTACAGCATCATTTGTTCCTAGATAACCGACAAGTCCGCCTTGTCCAACAAGCTTTTTCATGACTTCTTCACGATAAAAGCTTCCAGAGTAGCAAAGTGCAACTAAATCGCCAGCAGGGACTGTTCCTGCCCGTTCAGGACTGAAAGGCCCGTCGCCGTGCAAGCCGTTATTGACATCAACCACTCTGCCCTGCTTATGGGCACCAACCGTAATGCCTCCGCCCATATGAGTGACAATCAAGTTCAGCTCCTCATATCTCTTTCCAAGATCTTTTGCAACTCTTCTAGCAACAGCTTTTTGGTTCAGAGCGTGAAATATGCTTTTTCTTTCAATCATTGAAAAGCCGGAAATTCGGGCAATTGGGTCAAGCTCATCAACCACAACCGGGTCAACAATATAAGAGGGGATATTCAGCCCCGAAGCAATTTCATATGCAAGGATTCCGCCCAGGTTTGAAGCATGCTGACCTGAAAAACCAGCGCGCAAATCCTTAAGCATTGCCTCATTTACAGTATAAGTGCCCCCCTCTATGGGACGGAGCAGCCCGCCGCGGCCACATACAGCACTTAGCTTTGAAATATTGATCCCTTCATGATCCAATGTTTCAAGAATGGTCTTTTTACGGAATTCATATTGGTCGATAATATTTTCAAATGAGTTAATGACATCTGTATCATGGCGCAATGTTTTTTCCAGGACAGAAATCTCATTATCGAAAACTCCAATCTTTGTTGAAGTGGATCCCGGATTGATGACGAGAATTCGATGTTCTTGTTCTAGCACGTTTAAACCTCCATTAAAAAGCGGAAAACTCCCTTGTAAATAGCAACCTTTTACTAAGGAACTCAAGCTGCCGCTGCGTATTTTTTCAGTTCTATATTTAAGGCTCTGTTAAATTTGCCTGTCGAATTAAGCACGAGGCACTCCCGCAGGACTTTGAGCTTCCTAGAGTAAACACCTCGCCGTAAGGAAATGCGAATGCATTTTCGCTGGATTAGTGCCTTCCGCTCCAATCAACAGGGTACTAAAAACAACAATAACCTTTAACAGAGCCATATTTAAAGCCAAAGACGCTGAATTTTCATTCAGCGTTTTTGCTTTCCGGGCTTGAATGGCCATGGATTCAATGACTCCTATTCAATTCGGCCATTGCCTGCTTTATCTGCGGCTTAGGATATGGTGGCCGTTTTGCAAGAATTGGCCTCGGGAATTGCGCATTCTTTCAATTCTTTCCTCAGCCATACGGTCAGCCGCTTTGTATGTTGGTATGCCATCTCTTTTAGCAATTTCAATAACTTTTTCGATATTATTGTAAACCGTTTCAACTTTTTTCATGGCGCGTTCACGGTTATAGCCGTATAACTCATCTGCAACGTTAATAACCCCGCCAGCATTTATGACATAGTCAGGAGCGTAGACGATGCCCATTTCATGTATTTGATCGCCATGGCGTGTTTCCTTAAGCTGATTGTTGGCAGCTCCTGCGATAACTTTTGCTTTTAGCTGAGGAATTGTATCATCATTAATGGTTGCACCTAATGCACATGGAGCGTAAATATCACAATCAACTCCATAAATTTCATTTGGTTCAACAGCTTTTGCGCCAAATTCTTCAACTGCACGCTGAACTGCTTCTTTATTAATATCCGTTACAATCAGCTGACCTCCTTCTTCATGCAGGTGGCGGCAAAGGTTGTACGCAACATTTCCTACACCCTGAACAGCAATTGTTTTGCCTTCCAAAGAGTCTGTTCCAAAGGCTGCTTTTGCTGCGGCTTTCATCCCTCTGTATACGCCATAGGCAGTTACAGGTGAAGGGTTCCCAGAAGAGCCGAAAGCAGGTGATATTCCAGTTACATAATCAGTCTCCTCGTGGATCAGGTCCATATCAGCTACAGTAGTCCCTACATCTTCTGCAGTGATGTAACGGCCGTTTAAGCCTTGAATATAGCGGCCGAAAGCACGGAACATTTCTTCATTTTTGTCTTTGCGCGGATCGCCGATAATAACTGTTTTTCCGCCCCCAAGATTTAAGCCGGCAGCCGCGTTTTTATAAGTCATGCCGCGGGAAAGGCGAAGCGCATCCTCAATAGCCGCTTCTTCGGATTCATAAGTCCACATGCGTGTTCCTCCAAGGGCAGGTCCCAAGGTGGTATCGTGAATGGCAATAATAGCCTTTAACCCTGATTGCTTATCCTGGCAAAAAACCACTTGCTCATAATCGTAAGTTTCTAAGTACTTGAAGATTTCCATCTTAAAATTCCTCCCCGGATTCTTTTAAAGAAGTATGTTATTTTCACCTGGTATATCGTGCTTTTGCAGCAGACAATCAAGCCGCATAATATCCTATTTTGCAGAGCAGATAGCTAACGCTAAAGAATACACTTTGCTTTCAGCAGAATCAGCCCTGGATGTTAGAACGATAGGCGCCTTAGCGCCGGCAATAACCGCGCCCACCTTTGCTTTTGCAAAATAGACGAGAGATTTATATAAAGCATTCCCCACTTCTATTGTGGGAACTAATAAAATATCTGCCTGTCCGGCAACCTCACTCGTTATCCCCTTATGTTCGGCAGCCTCAAAAGAAATTGCATTATCTAGAGCCAGAGGGCCATCCACAACACAATCTTTAATTTGTCCCCGCTTATTCATAAGAGTTAAAGCAGACGCATCCAGCGTGGCCTGCATAGCCGGATTAACAGCCTCCACAGCAGCAATCGGTGCAACCAGCGGCTTCTCAATCCCGATGCTTCTTGCTATGTTAACTGCATTTTTCACTATTTGGGCTTTCTGATTAAGATCAGGTGCAATATTCATAGCTGCATCTGTAATAATTATAAATCGTTCAAATCCGGGAACCTCAAACACCGCAACATGCGATAAAGCATTTCCTGTCCTTAAACCGAAATCTTTATTCAAAACAGCCTTTAAGATTCCTGCAGTAGGAATATTCCCTTTCATCAAAACATTAGCTTTAAGTTCCTGTACAGCCCTCACAGCCTGTTCCGCCGCCGAAGCTGCAGTATCTGCATGAATGATTTTAAGCTTAGGGCTTTCAAATAATCCCCTATACTTCTGATTTATTAACTCGTGAATCTTTTCTTCATTCCCGAATAATAAAAAGCTTGCTAAGTTAAGCTTAATCGCTTCTGCGACAGCTTCCAGCACTTCTTCGTCCTCTGCTGCGGCTACGGCTACCGTTTTTTCATCATATTGGGTTGCTCTTGCTATAAGCGAATCCAATTCCATCTGTTCAACCCCCTTACCAGAAAAAGCGCATGGCGCTAAGCCAAGCTTCTTCACTTTGCTTTCAAATCTTGATGCTGCATCCGATATTAATACTTGCAAGAAGTGTGCCAACTTACAAACCCTATGAAAGCGCTTTAATCACTACACTATAACATGAAAAAAACTGCATGCTATGAAAATTATTGCATGCTATTATTTGCAATATTATATTTCTCCAGCTTATAGTAAAGATTTCTTACAGACAAACCAAGCGTTTTTGCTGTCAGCGTTTTATTCCCCTCCAGCTTCCGAAGCGTCTGCCTGATCATTTTTTCCTCATATTGTTCTACTAATTGAGACAGCGTTTTATCCATCGTTGCCTCGCTAATTTCCTGACTGGCTGCTGGGCTATTCGAACTGATGAGTTCCGGGATATGCCTTTCCTCTATTTCTGTTTCGTTGTAGCTCATAAAGATGATTGCTCTCCCGAGTATATTATCCAGTTCCCTTACATTCCCTGGCCAATCATAGGCCATCAGCTTTTTAATCGCTTTTTCCGTTACTCCCTCGACATTTCGCCCATATTCCTGATTAATTTTTTGGATCAGCCTGCTGCTAAGCAGCGGGATATCCTCCTTCCTTCTTCTTAAAGGAGGAATATGTATCGGCATCCTATTAAGCCTATAGTATAAGTCTTCCCTGAAAGTGCCACTTGCAATTCCTTTTTCTAAATTGACATTTGTAGCAGCAATTACCCTAACATCAATATGAATTGGCTTAGTTCCGCCAACCCGGGTAATTTCTTGCTCTTGCAAAACCCTGAGCAGCTTGGCTTGAGTATTGGCCGTCAACTCACCAATTTCATCCAGAAAGATGCTCCCTTTATCGGCTTCTTCAAAAAGTCCTCGTTTTCCGCCTCTTTTCGCTCCGGAAAACGCACCCTCCTCATAACCGAACAGCTCGCTTTCCAATAGGGATTCAGATAAAGCAGCACAGTTTACCCTTATAAACTTGTTATATTTTCTGTCACTGGCATTATGGATTGCATGAGCAAATAGTTCCTTGCCTGTACCTGATTCACCCCGGAGCAAAACCGTTGCTGGTGTTTTAGCGCCGAGTTTTGCCTGCTCAATGGCAATGGTCATTTCTTCTGATGTTCCAATGATATCCTCAAATGAATATTTTGCCTCCAAAGTTCGGATAATCTGCCTAGCCCGATTCAATTCCTGATTGAGACTTTGAATTTCAGAGACATCATGAATGACGCCTACACTTCCTTTTAATTTTCCATTAACGATAACAGGAGCGACATTAACCACAACATCCTTCCTTTTAGGTCCGACCCTCATGGCCACTCCCCTCATCGCTCTTCTTGTTTGGAGCACCTTCATATGTACACTTTCCCCTTCAGAGATATCTGTGGTCGCAGGCTGGCCGATCACTTCCTCCTCTTTAAGCCCTGTCAGACGTGAATAAGCCGGATTTATCAATATCCCTTTTCCATTTTCGTCAACTACTGAAATAGCTTCTTCACTGGACTGGATAATCGCCTGAAGCATTGTCTGTATTTCCTTGAGATCTGTTATTTCCTCTGCAAGCGAAACTACCTCAGTAATATCTTTAAAGACCGCAAAGGCACCCATCAGCTCATTATTTTCTCCAACCATCGGTATTCTCGTCGTAATAATTTTAAGGCCATTGCCTAAGATCATTTCCTGGTTGGCCTCTAACCTTCTTGTTTCCAATACTCTGGGAAGAAGGCTATCCGTTATAACATCATTTACCTTTTGGCCAATGGCATCTTTTCTTTTAATTCCCGTCATTCTCTCTGCACTTCTATTAAAAACAGTAATCTCGGCATTATTGTTAATGACTATCATGCCATCATCAGTAGAATTAAAAATCAAATCATGTTTATATGCTTCATTTCTAAATTTAGTAATCAGCTCTTCCTTTTCCTCAAGCAGCTTTGCAATTAAATAAGCAACACTTCCCGGGATTAAAACGGTGTCCTTGCTTCTTGCTTCTCTAATATCTACAAAAACCTGATCATTCCCTGTAACTTCAATAATAATATCTATATGTTGATTCATGAATTCATGCCAATTGGCGCCAACTGGAATCCCGCTTTCTTTCGCAAGCTTCAGTCCAGGAGCATCGGAATTAATATCGACCATAGCTTTAACATCCAAAACAGCTGTTTCTTTTATAATTTTTAATATGGCCGTTCCGCCTTTTCCTGCTCCTACTATCATTACTGTTTGCATCATCTAACCCGCTTTCATTGAAAATCCTTGCATACCCCTTCATATGATCCTGCAATATTCTTCACGGTTATATTTTAGCATAGTTGCTGGACTTGACAAATTTCTTTAATGATTTATTATTTCGATAGATGACTTCGATATGAAGGGAACTGTTATATGATCAGACTAATTGCATTATTGATCCTTTTGCTTCCAGGGGTATTAGCTGTTTATGGAATAAAATTAATGAGAGATATGGTCTTTGGCATCCTGCAGAGCCCATTTCCATATTTATGGCTGCAATTTACTGCAGGATTGCTGTTTTTAATCATCGGGCTTGGCTTTATCGCAGGCTTTATCCTTTACCGCGATCGAAAAAAAAACAAGGTGCAAGCACGGTTTAAGATTAAATAAATTTAATGAAGCGAGGGGAAAATCCGTGAGACCAATGCAAATCTCGCCGGAAACTGCTATTAAACTGTCAGAGAAACTTAATCTTCCTTTGGAGCAAATTATGCATATGCCGCAGCATATATTGATACAGAAATTGATCGAGCTTGAAAAGGAAGAAAAGTAAAATTCAAAAAAAGAGGGTGTCCCAAAAGTTTAGTTTTTTGGGCACCCTCTTTTTCAAGACTTTAGCTCTATAACATCGGCCTGTTGATTTCCGCTCCAGGGACTTAGCGAACGCGGGCGGTCCAGGAGCCTCCTCGGTGCATTTGCATCTGCGGGGTCTCCCGTTGACTCGCTCTCCCGCAGGACGTTGATTATGCATCTACGAGTTAACACCGCACGAAGGAAATGCGAATGCATTTTCGAGGATCTCGCCCCTTCCACTCCAATCAACAGGGTGCAAGAATCCATATAAGCATATACACATCTAAGTTAAAAAAATAATAAAGTCACAATAACTTGAAAAAGTGGGATGAAGTTAGAAAAGGCAAAGTAAAAACAGCTTAAAGTTAGAGGGGTATCCCATTTTGAGCCAAATGACACGAAAATTAAGAAAAAAGATCCCAAAATAAAAGCTGACTCAAAAGAGCCGTCATTCAACGACATTTTGAGTCAGCCTCTTTTTTATTGCACTTAAAAACGCCCCTGTAAAGGAGCGTCGAAATAACTTGATGAAATTTATAAGTACGTTATTTTAGTCCTTACCCTTTCAAGAAGCCTTATGCTCCAAACGAAGCTTGTCAGCAACCATCGCGATGAATTCGGAGTTTGTTGGCTTTGCTTTTGTCATGCTGACTGTGTATCCAAACAGAGAAGAAATGGAATCAATATTCCCGCGGCTCCAGGCAACTTCAATTGCATGGCGGATCGCACGTTCCACACGGCTCGCAGTAGTGTTAAACTTCTTTGCAATATCAGGGTACAGCACTTTTGTAATGGAACCGAGAAGTTCAATGTCATTGTATACCATAGAGATCGCTTCACGAAGATATAAATAGCCCTTAATATGGGCAGGAACACCAATTTCATGGATGATGCTTGTGATGCTTGCATCCAGGTTCTTTGGCTTTGCCTCTGCCTGTGGACGATATGCAGGAGATGGCTTCCGAAGTACAGCACTGGACTTTCCGCTGACCTGGCGGATATGGCTTGCCAAATTGTCCATATCAAATGGTTTCAGGATAAAATAGGATGCTCCCAAGTCAACTGCCTTCTTAGTAACATCTTCCTGGCCAAAAGCAGTCAGCATAATGACGTTAGGGAGAGTGTTTAAATTTAATTCTCTCATCTTTTCAAGGACTGCAAGTCCATCTAAATGAGGCATGATTATATCTAATACAAGAACGTCTGGGTGAGTCTGCTCCAAAACATCCAAACATTCCTGTCCATTATGGGCTACCCCTGCCACTTCCATATCTTCCTGAGAAGATATATATTCTTCTAAAAGGCCGACTAGCTCCCTGTTGTCATCCACAACACAAACTTTTATTTTCTTCACTTACTTTCCTCCTCGGTCCAATTATGGTCTCTTTTGAAATATGTTCAAAAAAATCGAACACGCTCTTTTCGGTATCTATTTTCTATTCTAAATGACAAATTCGACAATGCAACAAAAAATCCTTTAGTTTTTTGAAAATTTCTTAAAAAACCGGCGAAATCTTAATTTTTCTTTTGTTTTCTTCTCTTTTCGACTACTTTCGTCATTTACTTTAACTTCCAAAAGGTTTTGTCGAAAAATCTTTATGTAATCTATTTTAACATAAATATAAAAAAAGACGGGATTTTCCCGCCTTTTTCATTTATCCATTTTTATTCTTTTACGATGCTTTTTCCTCTGTCTTTTCATATATATCGATACCGGCTTCATTTAACATCCATTCTATATGGACACCATATCCGGAAGTCGGGTCATTTACAAAAACATGGGTTACAGCCCCAATAATTTTGCCATTCTGTATAATCGGGCTTCCACTCATCCCCTGAACAATACCGCCTGTTTTATCCAATAGCTTTTGGTCTGTAACTTTTATAACCATACCTTTGGTTGCAGGGAATTTTTGCGGAATGGTGCTGACTATTTCAATTTCAAAAAGCGAAACTTCATCATTATCGACCACAGTCAAGATTTGTGCCGGTCCTTCTTTTACTTGATGCGACAGTGCAATAGGCATGGGTTTGTCAAAAATCCCATTCTTCATATCACGGTTTAATTCGCCAAATATTCCGAAAGGGCTGTTTCTGACAATATTCCCGATGATTTCTTTATCAGAAGAGAATCGAGCCAATTTTTCACCTGGATTTCCGTTGCTTCCTTTTTCTATCGAAGTAACAGTGGATCTGACAATTTGACCGTCCTCCACCACAATCGGTTTCTTGGTATCCATATCAGAAATAACATGGCCCAAGGCCCCATATTTCTTTGATTCAGGGTGATAAAAAGTCATTGTTCCGATACCGGCTGCGGAGTCGCGAATATAAAGTCCAAGCTTATAGGTTTCCTCGCCTTTTTCTTTCAAAGGTGTAAGCTCGGTCTTTACTTTGCCGCTTTCACGGCTGACAACAATCTGGAGCGGATTACCCGTCTTTCCTGCTTCCTGAACAAATGGAGCTACATCTGACATTTTCTCGATTTTCTTGCCATTAATTTCAGTAATGATATCTCCTATTTTTATGCCCGCAGTTTCCCCCGGTGAAGCTTTTCCTTCAAGAGTATTTACCTGGTGATGGCCTACAACCAAGACGCCTACAGTATTAAGCTTTACCCCAATACTTTGGCCGCCAGGGATAACTTTGAAATCCTTTAAAACGTTAACATCAACCTTTTTAATCGGAAAACCAGCCAACTCTAAAAACATTTCATTTTTTCCGTTCTCTCGTGCTTGAAGAGAAACTGAATGGTTATCTTCCTTCAGTGATATACTTGAATTATCTATGGACAAGCCAGCTGATACGGCTTCTGCTTTTACAAAATCAAGCTGTTGTCCTTCAAAAAGAGTTATATTTGCAGGTATTTGCAAATAATCTTGAACAGGCTTAGAAAAACCTAATGCAATTAATGAAACAAGGAGAATTCCACCAATTATTTTACGCAGTACTTCATATGTCAAATTTTTCACTCTCCTCGCTTCTAGTCCCCCACGTTAAATGGCTACATCTTTAATTTTGCCTGCATTGAAGGCATTTATAACAGCCATTGATATAAAAAAAGCTATCCTTCTTTGGATAGCTTTTCAAGGTATCAGCGCCCTGCCTGCCCATACTGCTTTTTGTATGAGAAAAGCATAGCCTTTTGGACATCTGGTAATTATTTTAACTGATTCGCCAGCTGGAGCAACTCTTTGGCATGCTCTTTCGTCAAATCAGTGATTTCCACACCGGAAATCATTCGCCCGATTTCTTTAATTTTTTCATCATCCGTTAATGGTTTGACAGTTGTTTTTGTTCGCCCATCTTTTGTGTTCTTGGCAATAAATAAATGTGTATCTGCCATTGCAGCAACCTGCGGAAGGTGAGAAATGCATAGCACTTGCGAATTTACGGAAACATGATGAATTTTTTCAGCAATTGCCTGTGCGACCCGACCGCTGACCCCTGTGTCTACCTCATCGAAAATGATACTGGTAACACCCTGATGCTTTGAAAAAATGCTTTTTAGAGCCAGCATAATTCTTGACAGTTCCCCACCAGATGCAATCTTTGACAATGGTTTGACGGGCTCCCCAGGGTTGGTGGAAATATAAAATTCTGCCCTGTCAATCCCATTCTTTAAAAAGCTGTCATGTTCAGATGAGAATCTGACTTCAAAAACGGTCTTTTCCATATATAATTCCTTAAGTTCTTTATGGATTAACTTTGTTAATTGACGTGCCGCCTTTTTCCTTAGCTGGCTCAGCTCTTCCGCTTCAACCAGAAGATCTTTTTTCAGCGCTGAAACTTCCTTTTCGAGTTTATCTATGTGCGTCTCTTTATTTTGCAGAGTCTCGATTTCCTCTTCAATCTTTACTGCATACTCAAGAACTTCTTCCACCGTCTTCCCATACTTGCGTTTTAAACCGTTAATTTCGTTTAACCTGTCTTCTATTTCATTGAGCCGCTGAGGGTCATATTCCATAAAGTCCATTTCATTCCGGAGTGATCTTGCAGCGTCCTCAAGCAAATAAAAGCTGTTTGAAACATTCTCAGCTAATTCTTGATAGGCAGGGTCAAGCCCAGCTGCATCCTGCAGGTGCCCCATAACCATCCCTATCCAGTCAAGTCCCTTTTGGTCGCCTTGAAGTCCGTTATAACCTGATTGAAGGGAATCATAAATACGCTCAAAATTCGAAAGCTTTCTTCTTTCTTCAAATAACTCTTCATCTTCATTTATTTTTAACTGCGCCGACTGGATTTCATCCATCTGAAATTGTATTAAGTCCAGCCTGTGTGCCATTTGCTGTTCGTTTTCGCTTAAATTTTTGAGTTTTTTTAACGTACTTTCATACGACCTGTAAATCCCTTGATATTCTGCTAAAGCGTATGATAATTTATTCCCGCCAAATTGATCCAGAAGTGTTAAATGCAGTGTTTCATCCATTAGCTCCTGATGTTCATGCTGCCCGTGGATATCAATGAGGGTACTTCCAATTTCCCGTAAGGTTGAGATTGTAACTAGTTTCCCGTTAACCCTGCAGACACTCTTCCCTGTCTTCGATATATCCCTCCGCAGTACTACCATGCCATCTTCGATATCTATGCCAAATTCAGATGCCTTTTTATAGCTGGGATGTTTGGGGTCATACAGTTGAAATAACCCTTCAATTTCAGCCTTTTCCTCGCCATGGCGGACAAACTCGGCTGATCCCCTGCCCCCTACAAGCAAATGAATGGCATCAATGATGATGGACTTCCCTGCCCCGGTTTCACCGGTTAAAACAGTTAAGCCCTTTTCAAATGAGACAGAAAGGGCTTCTATAATAGCAAAATTTCGTATTGATATTTCATTTAACATCTTATCACCTCATTAGAAAAGCAGAGGCGCCTCACTCATCCCAGACAAGACAGGCCTCACGGGAAGTTGTTCTCTACCCTTCTGGGAGGCTTGTCTTGTGACCTCGAGGGGTAGGCGCTGAAGCTAGACATGTATTGAAGTAAAACTCACTCATTAATCTACAGCATTTCAAGAAAACGGTTTGAAATCGCTTCTGTATCCTCTGGTGTTTTGCATATGATTAAACATGTATCATCGCCGCAAATGGTTCCCAAAATTTCATCCCAGTCCAAATTATCAATGAGAGCCCCAATGGCCATTGCATTCCCGGGAAGAGTCTTCATCACAAGCAGATGTCCTGCTGTATCCACTCTGACAAAAGCATCCATCAGATTTCTTTTCAGCTTTTGCAGTGGGTTAAAGCGCTGATCGGCAGGAAGGCTGTATTTATACCTTCCATCCATTAATGGAACCTTTACAAGATGAAGTTCTTTTATATCCCTCGAGACTGTTGCTTGGGTTACATTAAATCCCGCATTCTTTAGTTCATCAACAAGGTCATCCTGAGTTTCAATATCGTTATTCGTTATAATTTCGCGAATTTTAATGTGTCTTTGGCCTTTATTCACTTTTATCACCTCTATAATTAAACCGCTTACCGGCCTGCACGCTAAAAATTAAATTTATAAGCACATTTAATCTTGCCTGGTGATTTCCACTCAAGAAGCTTGGAAGCCTGTCCCTCGCCCTCGCATAAGACTTTTGCGGGAACTCGCCTTGACTCTTCTCCCGATGGATATTGAAGCAGCATCCTTGAATAAACACCGCACGAAGAAATGCGAATGCCATCTCAAGGATCCTGCGCCTTCCCCTCCAATAACTCAGTGCCAAAAATCAATTATTAGCTTTAACAAAGCCAATTAATAATTAAAGTATAATCTAATCATATGTTAGCCGATTTTCCCTATAAAGTACAATTTTTCCCCGTAATAATATACTAATTCGTTAAATATCGACAAAATCCTTTCTTGCTGAAACAAATAAAGAGGAATAGGCTTCCGCCTACTCCTCCCCATTCCCATGCTTTGTCTTTAACTCGGCATGCGCTTCTTGTACTATCGCATATGGCTGAAGCTTTAAAAGATTTTCTCCTTCTACTTTGCTGCCAGTCCAATGCAAATGAAGTAAAAATTCTATATTTCCGTCTCCACCCGTAATTGGCGAGAAAGATGCATCTCTCACATCAAATCCAAGCCCAAGCGAAAATTCAATAATTTTATCAAGTACTGATTCATGGACTTTCGGATCTCTGACGATACCCTTTTTCCCTACCTGTTCACGACCTGCCTCGAACTGTGGCTTAACAAGAGCCACCACATTACTTCCGGGTACCAGAAGTGTTTTGAGGACGGGCAGAATCAATTTTAGCGAGATGAAAGAAACATCTATGGAAGCAAAGTCAGGCATCCCTGCTGTTAGGTCGGCTGGCGTTACATAGCGGAAGTTTGTCCTTTCCATGACCACTACCCGTTCATCCTGTCTTAACTTCCAGGCAAGCTGATTATAGCCTACATCCAGAGCGTAAGACATCTTTGCACCGTTTTGCAGCGCACAATCTGTAAAGCCGCCTGTGGAGGCACCAATATCAAGCAATATTTTTCCTTCCACATTTAAATCAAATTCCTTCAGGGCCTTTTCAAGCTTTAACCCGCCGCGGCTGACATAAGGCATCACTTTCCCTTTTAAGGTTAAGGGAATATCAACACTTACTTTCTCGCCGGGCTTATCCAGTCGGCTTTCATTACTGAATACAAGGCCAGCCATTACAGCTCTTTTGGCTTTTTCCCTTGTCTCAGCAAGCCCTCTTTCAACTAACAAAACGTCTACTCGTTCTTTCTTTGTTTTCATTCTTTAAGCCCTTTTTTGTTTTTTTCTTGCTAGTTTACCCATTCTTTCAACGACATCGTCTACTGTCATGCCGATTTCCTCTAATAGCTCTTTTACGCTTCCATGCTCGATAAATTTATCAGGTATGCCCATCCTGTCAATTTCAGCATGATGAAAGCCTTTTTCATGTGCATATTCAAGTACCGCACTTCCAAAACCGCCCTGCAGGACAGCTTCCTCTATTGTCAGGATTGGCATATTTACCGCGAGCAGATCCTTCAGGATTTTCTCATCGAGCGGCTTAATAAACCTTGCATTAACCACTTTAATGGAATATCCCTGCTTTTCCAATAGCGAGGCAGCTTTTAAAGCCATAGGAATAGTTGTGCCAAAGGTTAGAATGGCTGCGTCATTTCCTTCACGCAGAACCTCCCAGGTACCGATTGAAATCGTTTTAAGCTCATCATCCATTGGCACCCCAATGCCATTTCCCCGCGGAAAACGCATTGCGATTGGACCATCATTATATTCAATAGCCGTTTTAACCATGTGCTGGCCTTCATTTTCATCTTTCGGCATCATTAGAACCATGTTCGGCAAATGCCTTAAGAAAGCTATATCAAAGACTCCCTGGTGGGTTTCCCCATCGGCTCCAACAAGTCCTGCGCGATCAATCCCAATAAATACATTCAAATTTTGACGCGCGATATCATGAACGACCTGATCATAGGCACGCTGCAGGAAGGTGGAATAGATAGCAAGGAACGGCTTCATATCTTGCGTAGCCAGCCCAGCAGCAACAGTGGCTGCATGTTGTTCTGCAATTCCTACATCATACATGCGATCAGGGAACTCGCCAGCAAAGCCCTCCAGCTTTGATCCAACTGGCATCGCAGGGGTAATGGCTACGATTCTTTCATCATTTCTTGCCAGCTTCCTGACTGTCTCACTGACAAGCTTGCTCCAGGCAGGGGGTGGTGCACTGGCAGGTTTTACAAAGTCCCCTGTTTCCATTTTATATGGGCCAGTACCATGCCATGTTCCAATCCGATCGCTTTCGGCAGGCTGATAGCCCTTTCCTTTTTTCGTGATTACATGGAGAAGAACCGGTCCTTCAGTCTTCTTCGCATAAGCTAAATTCTCAAATAAATCATCGTAATTATGACCATCTACTGGCCCCAAATATGTAAAGCCTAATTCCTCGAAGAACATTCCCGAAACAAATAAATATTTCAGACTATCCTTTAGCCTTTCAGCTGTAGAAGCTAATTTCCCCCCCACTGCAGGTACTTTCTTTAAAAAATATTCAAGTTCATCTTTTACCCAATTATATTTGCCAGCTGTCCTAAGTCTTCCCAGGACATTGTGCAACGCTCCAACATTTGGGGCAATAGACATTTCATTATCATTTAAAATAACAATCATATTCTTGTTTTCATGGCCAATATGGTTTAAAGCCTCTAAAGCCATTCCGCCCGTTAATGCTCCGTCTCCAATGACTGGAATTACGTAATTATTCTCTTTTTTCAAGTCTCTTGCGATGGCCATTCCCATTGCGGCAGATAAGGATGTGGAGCTATGCCCCGTTTCCCAAACATCATGCTCGCTTTCAATCATCTTAGGGAAGCCGCAAAGACCTCTGTATTGCCTTAATGTATCAAATTGGCATGCACGGCCCGTTAATATTTTATGGACATAGGATTGGTGTCCGACGTCCCATATAATTTTATCCTGGGGGCTGTCAAAGCATTTATGAAGTGCTATAGTTAGTTCCACGACACCCAGATTGGGGCCGATATGCCCACCGGTACCCGAAAGCTTTTCAATGAGGAATTCCCGGATATCCTGGCTTAGATTTTCAAGTTCTTTATTAGAGAGCCCCTTTAAAAAGGAAGGGTCTTTAATTGATAACAGATCCATTCTGCGGACCACTCACTTTCGTCTCTTATTCGTCCGTTGTTTTAATTTCATTTTTTTCTTGTCTTTTATTATAACAATATGGAATTTATCCTCAAGGAAATGCAGAACTTTTCCTACCTGGAAGATAATATCTTTAGAGTACCTTATTGCTAGCGATTTTCCAAATGCTTTTCCACCCACGGTCATCGCAGCAATAATGCTTGTTATGATAACCGAAGAAGCATATTCAAATAGGCTGCTGTCATTCATCTGAAATGAGACAGTTAGCTGCACAATAACAATTGCAGCCGCTGCACCGCTGATAATGCCAGAAATATCACCAATTACATCATTGCAAAAACTGGCGAACCGGTCGGCATTTCTAACGATGCGAATCGAATGCCTGGCTCCAAAAACTTTATTTGAGGCCATAGAATGAAAAGGCACTTCATCTGCAGCAGTGGCAGCAATTCCTATCATATCAAAAAAAATGCCGATTAAAACAATAAATCCAACAACAATCAGCCCAGTTCCCCATGATACACCGTTCAATATGGAGTTTGAAATAATTGAAAAAAGAGCCGCTAGCACAAAAGTGATAACGGCAATACTGAAGCTCCATTTAATCGAATTCCGCAGCAACTCTCTCATTTCTGTAAAAACTTCCTTTTTAATCTAAGAATGAAAAGAGGCGGAGCTCGCCGGTTTTTCGGGAATTGAATTCCGCTCGTTCAGCTTCAGCAAGTTCTTCGCCTCTTTATTTGTGCTTATTATGCTATAATCACTCGGCAACCTGTCAATAAAAACACATATATATGTACGAGAGGGGCAAACCCCTCAAAAACTCGAAAAGTGGATGGCCATACAAAGGGTTAAGATTGCGGCTTAGGTCCAGTAGGTTTTCCCAAGCGAATACCGGATGTCGCCATACCGGCGGTTTCCCTTTAAATCCGCCTTAGCCGTGTCGCCACCAGCTAGACTGGATTGCCACTTAGTCCGCACTATAATCCCCTTTATATGTCATTGGAACAGTCTAGGAGATTTCCTCAGCAGCCCTTAAACCATTTCCCTAGCCTCTTTTGCAAAGAAGATTTCATACAGGCGAAAAAGCATATATCAATGGCCAACTGATGTATGCCCTTATAACTGTAATCCCCTCTATCTTCACTCAAGGCAGGCTACGCTGCTAGTGATCTCCCATGGGACCACATTGCAGGTTCATAACCCGAGACCTTAGGCCGTAAGCTTTCGCTCTAGGCTGATCATCGGGGCCTCCGCGGTGAAAGGGTCAACGCCCACATGCCTTTGCAGATCGCCCTTACACCTTACTCCCTGAATCGACCCAAGGCTGGGCGCCTCAAGCCAAAACAAGGAACTTCATCGATGTGCCCTTTAGTGGATTTTTAGCCCCACCTTCAGGAATGGTAGACCGACTAGAATACTGCACCATCCATATATACCTATTATACCATATTTGCGATTGTGCAACAATCTGCCCATGCCCCGCCTCTTAATGATCCCTGCTGGCTACTAAATCGGTTATTGCCTCAAGCAGCTCCGTTTTTAATCCTGTTTCTTTCAATTTTTCCTTGGCAGATTTTATGTGACGATCGAGTGCTTCTTTGGCTCCCTCCATTGTAAGAAGGGAAGGGTAGGTACTTTTATTTTTTGACTCATCGCTGCCAATAGGCTTTCCAATCTTCTCTTCTGTTCCTTCAAGATCGAGAATATCATCTCTGATTTGAAAAGCCAGTCCCAAATGGTAGGCAAAATTGGATAATGCTTGAATGGTTTTCTGATTGGCTTTTGCTAAAATGGCACCTGAAACAACACTGCACTTCAAGAGCTTGCCTGTTTTGTGCAAGTGGATGTATTCAAGATCTTCCAAAGACAATTGCTGCCCTTCACCATTAATATCTGCTACCTGTCCTCCAACCATTCCCTCTGCTCCTGAAGCTTTGGACAGTTCCTTAATTAAAGAAAGTTTTATCTCAGCTGAAGCAAATTCGTCCGGCGTTTCGGCGACTAATTGGAAGCTATATGTCAGCAGGGCATCTCCAGCCAGAATAGCAAAGGCTTCTCCAAAAATTTTATGATTCGTTGGCTTGCCTCGCCTCAAATCATCATCATCCATGCTCGGGAGGTCATCATGTATAAGCGAATATGTATGCACCATCTCAATTGCTGCTGCCGTCCACAAACCTTTAATAGTATCCTCCTCAAATGCAGCCAAGGATGCGAATAACAGCAATGGCCTAATGCGCTTGCCTCCTGCCTCAAGAGAATAAAGCATTGATTCTTTTACGGCAGAAGGAGCATTCAATTTGTTGACGCTTTCCTTTAGCTGATTTTCCAGCATTTGTTTATGATGTTCAGAAAAAGAAACCAAGGATTGTTGCAGCAATGTTATTCCTCCTCAGGAATGGCGAAGTTTTCTTTACGGCCATCCTCCGTCAGTATTTCTGTAAGCTGTGTTTCAACATTCTTCAATTTGTCATGGCATAGTTTTGAAAGCTCCATGCCCTGCTTGTAAATATTAATTGCTTCTTCAAGGGGGACATCTCCTTCTTCAAGCTTTTCGACAATAACCTCAAGCTGGTCCATTGCCTCTTCAAATGTAAGCTTTTTTTCATCCGCCATTCCATTCACTCCTCAATATCCGTTACCCGGCAATTAATCGATCCATCTGAAACTTTAACCTTTATTTGGTCATTCACATTAATTTGAGTTACGGTCTTTATTAACTTTTCTTTCTCTGTATAGGCAAGGCTGTAGCCTCTATCCATAATTTTAAGAGGACTCAGGGCTTCCAATGTAGACAGAGCCCTCGCAAAGTCCTTTTCCTTGGCTGTCACAATATTGCCCATAGCTCTATTTAGAAGCTTATACAGCCTGTCATGCTTCTCCTTGGCCTGCTCCTTCAACTGTCCAGGATGGCTTCGGTGCAATCGTTTCTGTAAAAGGTCTGCTTGCTCAAGTTTAAAATCATGCAACCTTTTAGAACCCCTGACAAGCTGTTCTGTCAGTTTATCAAGCTGCTCCAATTTCTGTTCATACAGCTTTTGAGGATACCGGAACGCATAAGACTTCTGTACCCTTATAAGCCTTTCATTCTGCAGGGCAACTTGTTCTTTCATTGCTCTTATTAAACGCGATTGCCTATTGAATAGCCTCTCTGTTAAATCGTCAATATGAGGGACCGCCATTTCGGCTGCTCCCGTTGGTGTAGGTGCCCTTAAGTCGGCCACAAAGTCGGCAATCGTAAAGTCTGTTTCATGTCCAACGGCTGATATAATTGGAATTTCAGATTGAAAGATTGCCCTTGCCACACGCTCTTCATTAAAAGCCCAAAGCTCTTCAATGGAGCCGCCTCCCCGTCCAATAAGTAAGACATCGGCCTCTCCCGAAGCATTTGCCATTTGGATCGCTCTCACAATGGATGGCGCAGCCTGGTTTCCTTGAACAAGTGCAGGATAGATAAGTATATTTGCAATTGGATAGCGCCTTTTAATAGTCGTTAGGATATCCCTTATAGCTGCTCCTGTTGGGGAGGTAACAACTGCTACAGTTTTTGGATAACGGGGGATTGCCTTTTTATCGCTTCGTGAAAACAGTCCTTCTTTTTCAAGCTTTTCTTTCAGCTGTTCGTAGGCAAGATAAAGTTCCCCAATCCCATCCGGCTGCATTTCTTTTATATAAATTTGATATTGCCCGCTTGGTTCGTAGACAGAAATTTCACCCCGGACCAAGACTTTCATGCCATTCTCTGGCCTGAATTTCATTGTTCGGGCATTCCCTGCAAACATCACCGCCAGAATTCGGGCTTTATCATCTTTCAATGTAAAATACATATGGCCGCTGGAATGCTGTTTGAAGTTTGATATTTCTCCCTTGACCATTATATTTTGCAAATGAGGATCAGCTTCAAATTTTCTTTTTATGTACTTAGTTAAAGCGTTGACTGTTAGATACTGCTGTTCCTTCATAACAATCTCCTTTTTTGCCGTAGACGCGAATTAGGCATCCAAAGCAAGAACTATTAACCGCATAGACAGCAAAAAACTGCCCTTCCACTTATTATTAAGGCTTTAGGCCTGCGTGCATTCGCACACAAAACCAAAGTCCTTAATATAGCATAATGGAAATGGACAGATTTTGCACCTGTATAGGAAGTTGCCAAAAATAGATACGATTAGCGTTTGCTTTGGACTGACCTTGCTGCTTTTAAAGTGTTATACATGAGCATAGTGATCGTCATCGGGCCTACTCCGCCTGGGACCGGTGTTATATACCCAGCTTTCTCTTTAACGCCGTCGAAATCAACATCACCGCAAAGCTTTCCTTCACGATTTCGATTCATGCCAACATCTATGATAATTGCACCTTTTTTCACATGGTCTTCCGTAATTAACCCGGCCTTTCCCACAGCCGCCACTAAAATATCTGCTCTTCTCGTATGCTCCTTTAAATCAGCTGTTTTGGAATGGCAGTAGGTAACCGTAGCATTTTTATTTAAAAACAACTGCCCTGAAGGCTTTCCAACTATATTGCTTCGGCCGACAACTACCACATGTTTGCCAGCAATATCAGATCCGATATAATCCAGCATCTCCATAATCCCAAAGGGAGTACAAGGGACTAAGGCATCTTGGCCGGTCATCATTCTGCCAATATTTATTGGATGGAAGCCATCCACATCCTTATCAGGCGTAATTGTTTCAATAATGACCTTTTCATCAATATGCCCAGGAAGCGGCAATTGGACAAGTATTCCATGTATATCCGGATCTTCATTTAACTCTTTGATTTTCCTTATAAGCTCCCCTTCTCTGACTTCTTTTGGAAGTTCAATCAGCAAGGAATACATCCCCAGTTTATTGCATGTTTTCTGTTTATTGGACACATAGGTTTTTGAAGCCGGATTATCTCCCACTAAAATAACTGCAAGGCCTGGCGTAATTCCTTCTGCCTTCAGCTTTTGAACTTCATCGCCTATGGAATCCTGTTTTACCCTTGCAATCTCTTTGCCGTCAATTATTTTTGCAGCCATTATTTATCCCCCTATTAGGACAGCGGAAGCGCCTAATGATAAGGAACGCCGGCATGCTTTCAATATGGCGCCGGCGCCAGCACATCCTGTGCAAGTCCGAACTAAATATTATTAAAGCTCTTCTTTCACCTTGGAGAGTACACCATTTATAAACTTGCTTGACTGTTCGTCGCCGTATAATTTTGCAATTTCAATTGCCTCATCCAGCACTACATTTGCTGGAACATCCTCACTAAGATACAGGAGTTCAAACACTGATAATCGCAAAAGGTTGCGGTCCACTGTAGCCAGCCTTTCCAAAGTCCATTTTTCAAGATGTTTTTTTATCTCTGCATCAATTGTTTCCTTATATTGCGAAACACCTGATACAAGTTTGCTTAAATACTCATCATTTGGTGCGCCTTCTAAAACATGTTCAATGGCAGACTCCGGTTCCGCCTGGCTTACATCAATTTGAAATAAAGCCTGCAATGCTTTCTCTCTGGCTGTTCTTCTCTTCATCTTTATCTTTAACTCCTTTATGGCTAGCTTGATGGGGTTTCATTTTGGCTATTTTCGCAAACTTTGTTGCTTTTTAATCAAGTAGAGAGGGATGGTTGATTTCCGCTTCAGGATGCTCAGCGAACCGCGGGGCGGGCGGTGAGCCTCCTCGGCGCTCAGCGCCTGTGGGGTCTCACCTGTCCCACTCCTCCCGCTGGAGTCTCGCACCTTACGCTCCAATCAACCAACCTTATTTTTTTCAAAGTTCCTATTCAACAACAACAATCTTATAGAAAATAGCCTTCATTTTTGAGCATATACACGTCCAAAAATAACATAACAAGATAATAGCACAAGTAAGGGATATTCGCACTAAACAATAACAATAAGGACCATTTCATGTCCTTATTTTACTTACAGGGCTACTCCGTTTAAAAAAGCCTTTGCTATATATAAGTTATTTTCCCATTAAAAAATTTCTTTATAACAGTCTTGTGATGAAGAGAATAATAAACCAGAAAAGCCAAAGACTTCGTCAGATGTCTTTGGCTTGGTGAAAGTTTATTACATTTCCTGTTCGTATTCAACCTCATGCTTTTGGTTTTCAAACATGATCCCCACTACATGGATATTTACTTCCTGTACATCTAGGGCTGTCATATTCAAAAGTGCCTGGCGGATATTGTCCTGAATTTTTTGCGCAACACTAGGAATAGATACGCCAAACTTCATCAGACAATATACATCAACCTTGATTCCTTCTTCAGTTAATTCAACTTTAACCCCTTTTCCATGGTTCTTTTTGCCGAGCCTCTCAACTACACCCGTAGCGAAATTGCCGCGCATCTGCGCAACTCCTTCCACTTCAGAAGCAGCAATGCCGGCTATAACCTCAATTACTTCCGGGGCAATTTCAACCTTGCCAAGGCCGGAGTTTTCATTGCTCATTTCAAGAATGTTATTTTCACTCATAATGGCACCTCCATCAATCTTAAGAATTCATTACATCATGCAATTCCAGGAATTTCGTGTTAAACTGCCCTTCCACAAATTTGTCATGGCTGAGAAGCTTTAGATGAAATGGTATTGTCGTATGTACACCTTCAACAACAAACTCACTTAAAGCTCTCTTCATTCGGGAAATGGCTTCTTCTCTAGTATTGCCGTACGTAATCACTTTTGCAATCATGGAATCGTAATATGGTGGAATCATATAGCCAGGATATGCAGCAGAATCGACACGGACACCCAATCCGCCCGGCGGAAGATACATATTGATTTTGCCGGCAGAAGGCATAAAGTTCTTTTCAGGATTTTCTGCATTAATGCGGCATTCTATCGACCAGCCGTTAAATGTAACATCTTTCTGGGTGAAATTAAGCTTTTCACCTGACGCAACCTTAATCTGCTCTTTAATCAAATCGACCCCAGTAACCATTTCGGTAACAGGATGCTCCACCTGGATACGTGTATTCATTTCCATAAAGTAGAATCTGCGTTTTTGGTAATCGTAGATAAATTCTATCGTACCAGCGCCTGTATAATTAACTGCTTTGGCCGCTTTTACAGCAGCATTGCCCATCTCTTCCCGGGTTTCCCCATCAAGGGCAGGTGAAGGCGTTTCCTCCAAAAGCTTTTGCAAACGCCTCTGTATGGAACAATCCCTTTCTCCCAGATGAATGGTGTTACCGTAATTATCTGCTAGCACCTGGATCTCAACATGGCGGAAGTCCTCTATATATTTTTCAATATATACGCCAGGGTTTCCGAATGCCGTTAAGGCCTCCTGCTGAGTAATGGTGATTCCCTTAATCAGCTCCTGCTCAGTGCGCGCAACACGAATTCCTTTGCCGCCCCCCCCGGCAGTAGCTTTAATTATTACAGGATATTCAATCTTCTCAGCAAGCTGAATGGCATCTTCCACATCTTTAATAATTCCGTTTGAACCGGGAACAATCGGAACTCCCGCTTCTTTCATCGTTTCCCTCGCAATATCCTTCGTACCCATTTTGTTAATGGCTTCAGGTGTCGGACCGACAAAAATGATATTGCATTCCCTGCACAGATCGGCAAAGTCAGCATTTTCTGCCAGGAATCCGTACCCTGGATGGATTGCGTCACAGCCCGTAAGCTTTGCAACACTGATGATATTGGTAAAATTCAAATAGCTGTCCTTTGATGCAGTCGGGCCAATGCAATAAGCCTCATCCGCAAGCTGAACATGCAGTGCTTCTCTGTCAGCCTCTGAAAAAACGGCTACAGATTCTATTCCCATTTCACGCGCTGCGCGGATGATGCGAACAGCTATCTCTCCTCTGTTAGCAATCAAGAGTTTTTTTATCATTCGGTAACCGCTCCTTATTCAGGCTTTACTAAAAATAGAGGCTGACCATACTCTACTAACTGGCCGTCCTTAACAAGCACTTCTACAATTTCCCCATTGACTTCAGCTTCAATTTCATTGAACAGTTTCATTGCTTCCACTATGCAGACAATAGAGTCTTTTGCAACTTTAGAACCTGCTTTAACATATGCATCCGCGTCAGGGGAAGAAGACTGATAGAAAGTCCCAACCATCGGGGATACAATTTTATGTAGGTCTGCATCATCCGCTGCTTTAGCCTGAGGTGCAGGCTCCTTTGCAGGTGCTTCAGATCTAGGCTCTTCCACAGTTACAGCTGCAGCCTGAACAGGCTGCGGAGCAGGTGCAGGAGGAACTGCAGCTGGCTGAACTTGCTGCACAACAGCTGCTTCATTAACCTTTTTCTTCATTTTAATTTTTGAGCCTTCATGCTCGTAAACGAATTCATCAATATTTGAATCATTAACAAGTTTGATTAATTCTCGTATTTCCTGTACTTTCAACATTTTGGCACCCCTTGTTTTCTCACTGCTTTCCATTCCCTCTTTCTCCAATTAAAAACTGGCCTTGGAAGAATAGAGAAAGAAAGAATAGGAATGTTCCGCATGATTTAATTATGACTAGATACTAATATCATACGATAAGACCTTATCAAAGTTCAACATCGTATTGTGTACTGTATAACTTTTTCTCTATTCCGCCTCTAAAACCATTTTAATATTTCTAGAAATTTTTGTGAAATGTTACGAAGGATTTTGGCGAAAAATCACGAAATACTGATCATTAAGGGGACTATAGTACCAGAGAGGATTGTATAAATATGAAAACAATAGATGAAATAAAGAAAGAAGATCTTATAAGCAAAAATTCGCTTGTAGTAAAGGCTGCTTTAATAAGCGTTATATTGGCAGCCCTCGTAGATATAGCCTTGAAAAAAGATATGGCTGTTATCCTATCTATTATTATTGCCGGTGGAATTGGTGTAGGAATAGTGGCTGCACTCCATTTTTCCAAAAAATTTATGTCTGCCATCCCTTTTTTGGCCATATTTTTGGTTGCTAGTGTGCTATTCATTATCATGGAAAATAGCGTTTCGCCGACTGCATATTTTTTAGTCTATTTTATTCTTGCAACAGCGGCAATTTATATGGACGGGAAGATTTTATGGCTTTCATCGGCAATTGGCCTTATTGTTATTTCCATTTTTACATACCTCCATCATAGTCAGCTGCCGCTGGAAGCAAAAAATTATGCCACCATTTATTTGCTTTTTATGCTGGTCACTATTATGCTCTCTTTTCAGCTTTCCATCTCGAAAAAACTATCAGAAAATATTGTATCTTCTCAGAAGGAAACTGAAAATCTGCTGCAGCAGAACCTTAAAATTAAAAAGACAATCGAGAATAGTACTGCAAGCGTTTCATTCATGATTGAAGAAGTAAAAAAAATGAGCCAGGAGAATTACCATTCCGCAAGGGAAATGAGTTATACAATCGGGGAGATTTCTGCAGGAATACAAACCCAATCAGATACCATCCTGGATATCACCAGTTCTTTGGATAGATCGAATAAAGTGGTTAGCAGTACGAATGAATTAGTTGGAAAATTGCATAATGATGCTGTGAAAGCAGAGAAAATTACCCAGAGCGGAAATGCAATTGTAAATAAACTCATAAATGATATGTCACTTTCATTTAATGAAATGCAGAAGGTTCATGAACATATATCTTCACTATCGGAAACAGTGAAAGAAACCTCCCATTTTGCTGATAAGATACAAGAAATTTCAGAGCAGACCAACCTGCTTGCCCTTAATGCCTCCATTGAAGCTGCGCGTGCTGGAGAAAGCGGTAAAGGCTTTGCTGTTGTAGCGGAAGAAGTAAGAAAATTAGCAGATATTACAAGAAAAACAGCAAATCAAATATCAGAGAACCTTTGCAATGTGATACAAGAAACGGAGCAATCCAAAGCCAATGTAAACTCCACTGGCGATAAATTAACGGCAAATCTTGATCTGGCCTCACAAACTGAGAGTGCTTTTGAAAACATCCATGAAACCTTTTTAAAGCTCAAAAAAGATATATCAAATTACAAGTCTTTAAGCAATCAAATTCATCAGTCCTCTTCTTCTATAGGAATATCAATCGGGGAGTTTAGTTCAGTTGTAGAGGAGGCAGGCGCTTCCCTCCAGGAAATCTCCTCCTCTGTTGCATTCCAGACAAAGCAATATGAGCATCTTGTGGAATCGATTAATAAAGCCCATTTTTCGATGGAACACCTGGTTAATCTTCAAAAATAGCCTAATAACATTTATAAAAACTAAAAGGTGCCCGCAAGTTATTCTACGGGCACCCTTTTTGGTTCTGATTACTTGGCAATTTGGAATTCAACCGCAACTGCTTCAAGCTGTCCAATTTCATTTCTTACTTCCTGAATGATATTGTTTGCAGCAGAAGGCGAATGATCTTTAGCTTTTACTGTAATTTGAACTTTTTTTCCATCAGCGCGAACGAGGACATCTTCGTAATCCATTGCTCTGATTAACGTTTCAAGCATTGCTTCTTTTTGGGCTATTTCATTTAATTCATCGATTTGATCCTTTGCTTTCATTCTTTCTTCAGCAGGAAGATCTGTCTGTCCCAACACTGTTGTAAGTTCTTCTTTCATGCGGCTGCGCTCGTCATCAAGCTGAAGGCGAAGCGTTTCAAACATTTCATCGCTGGCTGTGTTTGTAATAATGGCATTGCCATCTTCACTCTCAACTGCTTCCATTTCGCCATTTGCCTTCTCCTCCATTGCAGCTAAATCATTTCCTTTTTGCTCAGGAGATGTAACATAATACACGGATAACACAACCACCAAACTTAGCATTGTTAATAACCAGACCGTTTGTTTCTTTAAAAGCATCTATTATTCCCCCTTAGTTTTTTTAGGCATTACAGAAACTCTGTGGCTTGGTACATCAAGCGCTCTTGTAACTGCCTCAATAATCCATTTTTTCACTTGTATATTTTCAGCTCCCTTTGCAACCACCAGTACACCCCTGATTTCAGGTTTCTTGGTTTCTATTACAATCGGAACCTCTTTCTCGCCATTTCGGACAATCACAAGCTGTTCCTCCTGTGACTGGTCCTCTACCTTTCTTTTGCCGCCTTCCCGATCTATTTCATCGGTTGTTTGTTTTTGGGTCGTTTTGTTTTTTTCAAGGACTTTCTTCTCTGTTGCATCCACATTGACGACAACCGTGGCATCATCAACACCGACAATTGCATCAAGGGCCTCTTTTATTTGTGCTTCATATGCCTTTTCATAATTGGCAATTTCGTCATTTCCCCCGGATTGTTTCTGGCCAAATACAGGCACCTCTTCCTCTTGCTTCGCCTCATCCCCGTTTTTAAAAACGGACATGTCTTCAGTGGAAGCATTCTCTTTAAACAGCGTGTTGCTGATCAGCATGATAGCTGCGCCAAAGAGGAGAACAAGAAGCAAGTATTGGTATTTTCCAGCTTTTTTATCGGGCTGCCCGTCTTTGGAGAATAATTTTCTTAACCATGTGAAAGGACCTTTTTCATTATCCATCCCTATCCATATTCCCCCCTTCTACCAGTACTTCGATTGATTTTGCGTCTACATTCCATTTTTGTGCGAGAAGAGAAGCGACTCTTTTTGCCTCATCATCATGTTCAGCCCTGCTGGATGGAAGAGGTTCCCCGGTATTGATTTCCACTTTTTTGACCACTTCTACAGCTTCAGCTTCTGCATCCTTTGCTTTTAATTGGATCATGACCTTTTGCAGGTTATCCGGGAAGGCTTGATTACTGCTTTCATCTACTAAAATATCAATGTTAGCAATTTCCAGACCGTACTGTTCCATCAACTCCTCTTCTGCGTCCTGTTTCATGTGGACAGCCATTTGTTCTAAAATATATGCATCACTTGAGGCTTGTATTTCTTTTTTCTTCATTTCTATTAAATTTTCCATATTTTTTTCACCGGACGCCTCAAAAACAGGCACTGATACAAAAGCTTCTTCAAAGTCACTTGATATAAGTTTTAAAATTGGAGTAAGAATAATTGCGATGAGCAGGAGCCCTGTCACCATTTTTGTATATTTCTGCAGCTTTGAGCTCGGAAGGAGCATATCGATGACAGTGGCCAGCAGAACAAATAATATAATATTTGTTATCCATTCCTTTATAAAATCCACTTCATCCCCCCCTATCTGACCATCATGGTCAAATTCCCGGCAGCAATAATGACAGTAATACTAAGGAAAAACATCAAGGATACAATGGCCAAAGCGGCAAAAACGTATATAACACTTTTGCTGATAATATCCAGGCAGGATATTATCGGGCCTCCTCCCAACGGCTGCAAAATGGCAGCTGCAAATTTATATATAAACGCAATCATTAGTATTTTGATTGCCGGAAAAGCTGCTATGATCAGGAGGATCGCTACACCTGCTATACCTACTGTATTTTTTAAAAGAACCGAAGCGCTGATTACAGTATCTGTAGCATCGGTAAACATCCTTCCGATAACCGGAATAAAATTGCCTGTGATAAACTTTGCTGTACGAATTGTAATTCCATCGGTAACTGCAGCGGAGGCTCCCTGTACTGAGATGACTCCCAAAAACACTGTCAGGAACATGCCGAGAAGCCCTATACTCCAGTTTCGGAGCAGATTGGCAAGCTGGGTCACCTTGTAATGCTCGGAAAGGGTGCTGACAATACTTAGCAATGCTGATAAAAATAGGAGCGGAAGGATGACATATTGAATAAATAAGCCGCTGACATTCATTAAGAATAAAATCACGGGGTGAAAAAAAGCAGCTGATACCACTCCTCCGGACGAAGCAATTAGAGCTAGCAGCAGTGGAATTAGGGCCATTATGAAGGAAACCATCGTTGAAATTGTTTCTTGTGTGTAGTCAATCGCTACATGAAAGCTATTAAGGGCAATAATGATTAAAACCATAAACAC
The DNA here is from genome assembly GCF_018613175.1 of Bacillus sp. ISL-47. NCBI lineage: Bacteria > Bacillati > Bacillota > Bacilli > Caryophanales > Bacillaceae > Bacillus > Bacillus sp. ISL-47. The sequence goes on from NZ_JAGGQS010000003.1 coordinate 170,252, forward strand.
AATTGCATACGCCGCTTTGCTGACTGTGCTTTTTTCAAACGAATTTTGCAGAGACTGCAGAAACATGCTGAACACCGTCAGCAAAATTAATGTGCCGAGCAATTTTCCGTTTACAATAAACTCATGAAATATAAACTTCATTGCGCCGGTACCCCATTCTTTAAGTGAGAATTCCTTATCCCCCTTGATGAATTCATAGAGGCTCCCTTTTTGGCTTTCCGGCAAAAAACCGCCATACTCTGTCGTAATTTCTTCCCAAAACCCTTTTAGTTCATCCAGATCAAGGGAATCCACCTGCGACTCCACTAAATCCTGGGGGGAAATCGTATCATCTACTTCGCCGGTCTTTGGTGAGGCTTGTACAAATGGTGCGAGTAAAAAAAATAGGATTATATTGGACAATAAAATTTTCTGCATCCTTTGCTTCATTTTTTCACCTCTTTTATAAGACCCTATCTTGCAGCTTTACCAGCATAAGGGGGCTTGTCTTGCATAACAGGCCTGCTAAGGTTGATTGTCCGGCCAGCTCCATTTAACTTGGAATCATCTGGATGATTGTTTCAATCAATACAGTCAGAATTGGGATGGCCATTGCCAGGATCAGGATTTTTCCGCCCATTTCGATTTTTGCCGCAATAGCCCCCTGTCCTGCATCTTTCGTAATTTGAGCAGCAAATTCAGCAATATAAGCAATCCCAATTATTTTTAAAATCGTTTCTACATATACAATGTTGACCTTTGCATTTATAGCAATCTTTTCAATCATGTGAATAATAGCGTAGATCTGGTCGACCAGAAACAGGAAAATGGCACAGCCTACAAAAACAATCAGTAAAAAGGCAAAATTAGGTTTTTGTTCTTTCACAATCAGTGCAAGGAACGTTGCAACCAGAGAGAATCCGGCTATTTGAAGAATTTCAATGGCTAAGCCCCCCTTTAGCTCTGAAATAAGAACACTGATTTTATTTTTTGGAATAGGTTATCTACAATAGATGCAACCATGAATAAAATATAAATAAAGCCGAAAAGCGTAACCCACTGTGCATATTCCTTTTTTCCGACCTGATCCAAAATCGTATGCAAAAAGGCTACTACGATCCCAACACCCGCAATTTTGAATATGATATCAACCTCTAACCCCATCCATCTCTCCTCCTAAGCTCTGTCCAGAATCCGGCAGCCCATAGCTGCTGCCCGCAAAAACTACATTAATAAAATGATTAAAAGCAGTCCCGATAAAAATCCGAGGCTTTTGACCATTCTTTCGTATTTCACTTGCTTATCATGCGCATCTGCTTCTTCCCGTTCGAGATGTGAAAGGGTAAGCATAATCTGCTTTTGCTGCGAGATCCGGTCATGCCGCCCAAGTGTTTCCCCAAATTGCTTCATAATCTCGAATTCACCTTGTTTAAAAGCGGTCAATTTCCATATTTCTTTTAAGCTTTGTTCCCAGGCATCCTTAACAGTTGTCTCAGAGTCAGTCAATTTTTTAGCAAAGGATTCGAAAAACCATGATAAAGGCTTAGGCAACTGGGCAGAAAGCCTTCTGGCTGCTTCATGAAGCGGTGTATGGCCGTACATTATTTCAGCCTCCAGGGACTGCAGGGCCGATTTCAGCTGCCGCAGCTGACGTGGCCGTTCAGTCAGATGTCTCGAGGCTTCAAATCCAGCCCAAGTTGTAGCGATTATAATAAATACAGCTCCAATTAGCTTCATCATTTAGGTCACTCTCACTTCTTGCAGGAGCTCCTTGCCTGAAGCATCCTTAATACAAGTAATGCTGCCTGGTCCGTCCCTCCTGCTGAGTTCAATAAACCGCTGAAAAATTCCCATATCCAAAACTGCTTTTAAAGTGGGCCGTTTCTTAATTTCTTCCAGGGAGTTACCATGCGTGGTCATAATCAGTTTGATTCCGGCATTTACTGCCTCCATTATGGCTTCCGCATCTTCCTGCCTCCCAATTTCATCGACAACTAACACCTCCGGGCTCATTGAACGGATCATCATCATCATCCCCTCTGCTTTCGGGCACGCATCAAGGACATCAATTCTGTGTCCAAATGACATTTGTGGAATTCCATTTACACAGCCTGCGATTTCCGAACGTTCATCAATAACACCCACCTTGCTCGCCTGAAATGTCCCATCCGGGTCCCCGGATGATATAATTCTCGCTATATCTCTCAGCAATGTGGTTTTACCTGTTTGCGGCGGTCCGATGATCATTGTGTGCTGCCAGCCTTCATTGTAGATGCGCCGAATCAGCTTTTGGGCAATCCCGATTTTTTCTCTGGCAATTCTTATGTTAAAAGAAGAAATATTTCTGATTGCCTTTACTTTTCCTTCTTCAAGAATCACTTTCCCGGCGAGTCCAACACGATGGCCCCCTTCAATCGTGATATAGCCCCTTTTCAATTCTTCTTCGAGTGTATAAATGGAAAAATGGCTTATCTTATTCAACAAGTGGACCGCATCCTCCGAATCAACAATGTAAGGAAGGAAATGAGGCATACCCTTCGTAGTCAATTCGAGCGGCCTGTTAATACGGACTCTTATTTCTTCCAGATCCTTCAAAAAATGTGGAGGGATTTGCTTCAGCTTCTCAGAAATTTTTTTCGGCAAAAAGGCTAAAATCGTTTCCATGTTCGGTCCTCCATTTTTAAATATTTCGTTTCGGACTAGCTTCTCATTATTTAAAATGTATGCCTGCAACAAAACATTATGACTTTGATTTGCTGGCTCTCCCATTTTCTTTGGGACGAGTTTACTTTTCTAATTTAGATAACTAAAAGCAAATTTTAAATTCCAATCGGAGTAAAAAATTTGCTTTTCCAAAAAATAAGCCTATGCAAAATTAAAAAAGGCTGGTGTTAATATATGAAAGCCACATGGATATGCCTTATGATAATCATTCAAATCACGGTGTTTGCTTGTTACCCTGCTCAGGGGCTCGCTCGGCCTGCAAATCTGGAAGAACCTCGAAATGTCATTCTGATGATTGGAGATGGCATGGGAGTCGGGCAAATTGAGATTGCGAGGGAAATGGAGTACGGGAAAAAAGGCCGGCTGTTCCTCGAGACCCTTCCTCACACTGCACTTGTGCATACCTTTTCTGCCAATAACCTGGTAACCGATTCCGCTGCAGGCGGAACGGCGTTGGCGATTGGCAAAAAAACCAATAATGAAATGATTGGAGTCACTCCGGATGGAGCTGAATCAGACAGCATATTGGATTTATTTAAAAAGAACGGAAAGAAAGCAGGAGTTATTTCTACAAATACGGTTACAGATGCAACCCCTGCTGCATTTACCGCAAGTGTCCCCAACAGGTGGTCAGGACAGGAGGAAATAGCCCGTCAGCAGCTGAACAATGAAGTGGATGTACTCATGGGGGGAGGAAGATCCTATTATAGTCCGGAAAAACAGAATGGAAAAGATTTAATTAAGGAAGCCATTCAAATGGGTTATACCTATGCAAGCAATCGGGATGAACTGATGCAAGCAAAGGGAAATAAGCTGCTCGGGTTGTTCAATAATAGTTATATGAATTTTAAGCTGGATCGGCTTCTAATTGGGAGCAAAGAACCAAGTTTAAAAGAAATGACGGAAAAAGCAATCGGTGTTTTGTCAAATGGGAAAAATGGTTTTTTCCTAATGGCAGAAGGAGCGAGGATTGACCATGCTTCACACGCAGGCGATATTACAAGCATATGGAAAGAAACAATCGAGTTTGATAAAGCTGTAAAATATGCGGTTGAATGGGCTAAAAATGACGGAGAGACACTCGTACTTGTCGTGGCTGACCATGAAACAATGGGAATTTCTGCCACAGAGCCGCTGGATATACAGCATCTGAAAAAAATTAAAGCTACCCCTCAATATATGGTCAGCCAATTTGTGAAGGATCAAAATTCTAGATCTTACAGGGCTTACAGCATCAAAGAGGTTCTGAAGAAATACGCCAAAATTGAACTAACTGATAAGGAAATTGCAGCTTTTAATGACCATTTGCTAAACTCCGACAATAAAGTATATCCTCAATACTTGGCAGCCTGGGAGATTGGAAGCCTGATTGCGGAAAGAAACAACGGGGGAATCATTGCAAACAAAGTTAGATCTTTAAGCTCAACTGGAGGGCATACAGGCAATATGATTCCTTTATTTGCTTATGGCAAAGGAAGTGAGGTTTTTTCAGGCGTCCTTGATAACACCGATATTCCTAAAAAAATTGCATCATTGATGAGATACAAATGGGAATAATGCCTGGCTGGTAATTTAATGCGTATTTTATCCCCTTATCCGCCGTACATTCTAGAGAGATATTAAATTTTGAAAGCGGGGAGAGCATTTCATGTATTATCAGCAGCCATTCGTCCGCCATTCAACCCATTCTGTCAGCCAGGCCAGATCCAAACCCAATATCATGAGAGTTTCAGGCGAAGGGAAAATAGCAGTCCAGCCAAGCCAGTCCATAGTAACACTCGGAGTTTCAACCGAAGACCAAGTGCTGCAGAAAGCACAGGAGAATAATGCACAGGCAATTGCTAACATTAAAAATGCTTTAAATAACATTGGAATATTGGATCAACAAATTCGCACAGCCGATTTTTCGATTTTTCCGCAATATGATTTTGTAGATGGGAAACAGGTTTTTCGCGGTTATAAAGTGGAGCATGTGCTTGGCATTACTGTAGATGATATAGAAAATACCGGCCTAGTTGTCGATACGGCAGTGGACAGCGGTGCCAATCTTGTCAGGGGGATTACTTTTGAAATGGAAAGCCAAAGTTTTTATTATCAGCAGGCATTGACCCTGGCTGTTGCGGATGCTTATAAGAAGGCCGAAACAATTGCGGCTGCCTTAAGAGTCCAATTAGTCGGGACACCTTTATCAGTAACTGAGGGTGCTTTTGACTTTGAAAGGCCTGTTCCCTACCAGCCTGCAGCTTTTGTTAAAAGTGAAGTGAGTACACCCATCCAACCGGGAACGATTGATATAACGAGCCGGGTGTCTGCAGAATTTATGTATTACAGCTAGGATGAATTTGACTTATAATTCTCTTCAATATGAAGATAATAAGAGTCTGAACGACAATACGTAACAAGAGAGGTCCTTTAATATGAATGAAGAATTGGGAGAATTTTTAAAAAACCAGAAAAAAGGGGACAGGGCCTATCTCGGCGGAACACGAGATAACCAAAAAGCGCCTACTTCCGACCCTGATTATAATAACCGCAATGACACCGATATATCACCTGGAGCGGAAGGCAGAAAGTATAAAGGATAACACAAAAAATCCCGAGAAACTCGGGATTTTTTTCTAATTATTATGCACGTGACACATAAGAACCGTCAGTTGTATTGATGATAAGCTTGTCTCCTTCATTAATAAAGAAAGGAACTTGTACAGTAAGACCTGTTTCAAGAGTAGCAGGCTTTGTTCCGCCTGAAGCTGTATCCCCTTTAATGCCCGGCTCCGTTTCAGTTACTGTCAGCTCAACAGAGTTCGGAAGCTCAATTCCTAGAGATTCTCCATGGTAAAGCATGATTGCAACTTCCATATTTTCCTTTAAAAACTTCAATTCGTATTCAATTGAAGCAGCAGGCAATTCAATTTGCTCATAAGATTCATTGTCCATGAACACGTGCTGATCCCCATTTGCATATAGATATTGCATTTTGCGGTTGTCAATTTGCGCTTTGGCAACTTTTTCACCGGCACGGAATGTTTTTTCCTGAATGGCACCTGTGCGAAGGTTACGTAACTTGGAGCGGACAAATGCCGCACCTTTTCCTGGCTTAACATGCTGGAAATCCATTACGCGCCAAATGCCGTTATCAACTTCAATTGTTAATCCCGTACGAAAATCGTTTACTGAAATCATGAATATGTCCTCCTAAAATTCAATTAAAGAATAATCAATTCTTTGGTAGAATGAGTAAGCGTTTCATTATGATCCTTTGTAATTAATGTATCATCCTCAATGCGGACTCCGCCAAGACCCGGTATGTAAATGCCCGGCTCAACTGTTACAACCATGCCAGGTTCAAGAATGACATCGGATTTAAACGACAACCCTGGTCCTTCGTGCACTTCCAATCCAATGCCATGGCCAGTGGAGTGGCCAAAATATTCTCCAAAGCCTTTTTCGGAAATATAGTCCCGAGTTATAGCATCTGCTTCTTTTCCGCTCATACCCGGTTTGATGCCTTCCATTCCCCGCTCCTGGGCTTCAAGCACAATATCATAAATTTCTTTCAGCTTATCTTCAGGCTTCCCTACTGCTACTGTACGGGTAATATCTGAAACATAGCCATTATAGTAAGCGCCGAAATCCAGAGTGACGAAATCTCCTTTTTCGATCACCTTATCGCTTGCCACTCCATGCGGAAGGGCAGAGCGGTGTCCGGATGCTACGATAATATCAAACGAAGATGAAACTGCACCCGCTTTTCTCATAAAAAATTCTAATTCATTCGATACTTCCAGCTCGGTAATTCCTGGACGAATGACATCTAGAATATGTTTAAATGCAGCATCTGCTATGTCAGCTGCCACCTTTATTATCTTAATCTCTGATTCGGTCTTAATCAAGCGTAACTTTTCAATTGTCCCGGAAACAGGAACAAGTTCGGCTGCAACCGCTTTTTCATAGGTTTTAAAAGCGGAAAAAGTTAAATGGTCCTCTTCAAATCCCAGCTTCTTAATCCCAAGTTGTTTCACCTGTTCTGCCACTTCTTCAGGAATGGCTCCTGTATGCTTAACAATCTCATAGCCTTCGCATTGTTTTGCAGCCTGCTCAGTATAGCGGAAGTCTGTAATGAATAACGCTTTCTCTTCACTGATTAAAACTGCACCTGCTGACCCGGTAAAACCTGTCATGTAACGGCGGTTATAACTGCTTGTAATCAACATTCCATCTATACCTGATTGCTCGAAGCTTGAGCGCAGTTTCTTTATTTTATCCATGATTATCCTCTCCCTTTAAAAGATCCATTAAGGCATAAAAAGCCAGTTCATAGCCCTTAAATCCCAGTCCGACAATTTGTCCATGTGCCACAGGGGCAATCACAGATGTATGGCGGAATTCTTCACGGGCATGAACATTCGATATATGTACTTCGATCACAGGAACCCGGATTCCTGCTATGGCATCCCTTATTGCATAACTGTAGTGGGTAAATGCTCCAGGATTAAATATAATACCTTTTGTTCCATCTTCATTGGCAAGATGAAGCCTGTCTATTAATTCGCCTTCATGGTTGGACTGAAAACAAGACACTTCTGTCTGGTGTGCACCGCCCAATGATTTGATGTTTTCTTCCAGATGCTCAAGAGTTTCATTACCATAAACGCCTGGTTCCCGCTTCCCAAGCAAATTTAAATTTGGCCCATTTAACAGGAGTATCTTCCTCATAATCAACCCCCTCTTACTTAGTTGCTAATGGGCTTCTTTTTTGGAAAACAGTATGAATGAAATCGTCTTCCTTGCATCCCGAATCCAAGTTTAAAAAGAATGTCCATTAAGAACATTCTAACATAATGTGGAACTTCATACAGTTAAGATGTTTTTACTAAAAGAGGGAAGGCCGCATAAGATAAGGCATTCCCTGTTTGGCATTTGGCTGGTATGATACAAATCGGGAAACAGCTTTAAAAAGTGCTTTCTAACACTGAAAATTAAATATGGAGCTGCTTTATGAGGGCTATTTCCCATTCTCCACAATTGCTTACGGAAACTCCGGATCAGTCCGGGCCTTCTTCTCATCCTCGCTTTTCCCGCGAAGTTCATGGGCTTCATATGAAATGGAATACCCCACAAACACTCCAAATAAAAGATAAAAACATATGGATGTGATAATCGTATTTCGCTCCAATTCCCAGAATGGGCTGATGCCAGGGAATATCGGATTTAATACAAAAAATACAATTAAGAAAAGGGCAATTCCATAGGCGGCCCCAACAAAGATGCTTTCAAACTTCCGCAGCGCTGCATAATAAATAAGTGCGGCAACAATTGAAATGCCTCCGATCAGGAGAATCGAAATCACTGTTCCCAACCACCCCTCTTTCCACGCCCCTATCGTCCAGGGTTCGAGAATGACATTAGGGCGTATTTCTGTAAAATTGAATACATAAGCCAAATAGGCCAGTCCGCTCCACAGAATGCCTCCGATCAAACCAGTAATCACGACCATAGCCATAAAAGACATCGGTTTTTCTCTCTGATTTTGTTCCAATTGCTCTTTTTCTTCTGCCATTTATGCCACCTCCATTTCCTATTATGTCCACCCGCATTTATTCCTTTGCATCAGATTGTAAATTATATTTAAATCGATTGTTGGCGGAAAAAAAAAAGAGATTTTTTTTATGATATTTCCCTTTGGATAGAGGTTTTATCAGTTTTTAAGTAGAATAAAATAAGTATACGAATATAAATTTCAATTGCTTCCTACCCAATTCAACCCATTTCTCTAAAAGGGGTTCCGGGACTGCAGAATCGTGCATAAATTTAAGTAAGAATACGGGTTGCCTTGGAAATGTGCAAGCCTATCTTGATTTAGATCTGCCTGGTAGAAAAAAATGCCAGGTAAATACGATAAACATGACATTCATTCGTTTAAAATGTAAAGAAATAGGAAAAGAAAAAACTGAGGACAACTTTTAATGAAGAAATTACTTAAATCTTTGTATATATAGTTTAAAAGCTTAGAAATTTGCTCATCATGCTTTTAGGGAGGTGGCTTTCTTGAAAAATCGGATTTCATTTTATATTGTCTCCGGGCTTATAATTCTTGCTGCCCTTGGAGTTACCGTCAGCCTGATCTCAGATCCTGCCGGTTTTTTGCAGAGAATAGCTGTCATTGTCATCATCGGTGCTGTCATATACTTTCTTTTTCAGCGCATTAACAGAGCTAACCCCTCTAAGCGTGAGCAGCGGGCTTTTATAAGGGCAGCCAAAAAATCTAAAAAACGCTTTAATTATAAAGAAGCAGGTTCAGCCAACGGCAAAAAGGCGTCCCTTGGTTCCCTTACTTCAATAAAAAAATCTAAGAAAAAGTCTTCTCCACATTTGACTGTCATAGAAGGCAAAAAAGGCAAAAAGAAAAATCGAGCATCCCTTTAATAAAGGGCTCGATTTTTTGTTTTTTTAATCTTTAGTAGCTCCATCTTGAGAAAAATCGCTCCGCACATTGCCTTCCATGCTCAAGCAAATCCCTTTTCTTTTGGTCAGTTAGCTCAAATTCGGCGGTCAGCACCCCATCAGTTGGGATAAATATTATATTTTGCGCGTGTTTTCTTGAAATGTATCGTGCATCATGCGCATCCTTCATGGTTTCGAAAAGGGCTTCATACATCTGTATCGCATTCGCAATCTTATTCGGCGGCCGTTCACTTAGGTTATGGCTTAGTTTAACCCCCAATACAGGCCTGATTTTTTTCACATTTTCCCTATCAAATAACCACATCGGAAAATTGCTCAAAACTCCTCCATCAACGATTACACTTGTGCTGCTGTATGCCTGCATTTTTACTGGCTCAAAAAAATAAGGAAGACTGCAGCTCATACGGATTGCCCTGGCCACCGGGAAAGAGCCCGGATCGATTCCATATTGAACAAGATCATCGGGCAAAACAACAAGCCGGCCATTAGTCAGGTCGGAGGCTATTACTCTTAATGACTGTGGCGGCAGGTCTGCAAATGTTCTTATACCTCTTGCAGCCAGCTTTTCAGCCATCCAATTCTCCAGTTCCACACCTTTGTAAAGTCCTAATCGCCAATAGAGGAGAAGCCATTTAGTGACAGAGAAGGGTATGAATGTCTTTCTTTCATCAAGAAACTTTTTTACATCAAGTTCATCCACAAGCTGATAAATTTCGTCACTTGTATATCTGGCAGCGATTAATGCTGCAACGATGGAGCCTGCACTCGTTCCGGCTACCCGTTTGAATTGGAACCCCCGTTTTTGGACTGCGTCATATGCACCGATTAAAGCAAAACCCTTAATTCCTCCTCCTGAAAAAACACCGTCTATATACATGTAAGCCACTCCTGTCGATGTACTTACTAATAGAGGAACTCTTACTTATACATCTTTAATCAGGAGCTTTTTAAAATAGTACGGCTGACAAGCAGAATTTCCTGCCGATTAGGAATTTGTAAAATAGGAGGTTATTATAGCGTAAAAACTCCACTGCATCCTGTTTCATTTTCGCATTTATGTTTAGGTGAAATATTGGACTTCTGCTTCCGGAAAGAAGGAATGGACATATTCCCTGATCGTGTTCTCCAGTTCTTTAGCTTCTTCCGTTGGATATACATATTTACCGATTCCATATCTTCCCCATTTATACTTGCGCTTTTCTTCATCCATCTCAAGCTTGGATTTAGGATAGCGCTTTTCAATTACCTTTTTGGCTGGTTTGGTAAATCTATGCTGAATCAATTCGAAGGTCAACCCTTGAAGATTGATGCCTTCAAGCGATTTGCTTAATCTTTGAAAAAGTTCAAGATAGCCTTCACGCCAATCTTCATGCATATAAATAGGCGCAACGATAAAACCCAGCGGATACCCTGCGTTTGCCACTTTTCGGGCAGCTTCAAGCCTGTCATCAAAAGAAGAAGTACCCGGCTCAAAATTTTTGATTACGTAACGTGAATTGACGCTAAAACGAAAGCGGGTTTTTCCATTATGGTTAGCATCAAGCAGGTGGTCTACATGATGGTACTTCGTCACAAAGCGAAGCTGGCCAAATTCTGTTTGGCCAATAAATTCAATTGTTTTTTTCAAAGAATGTGTCAAATGATCAATCCCGACGATATCGGATGTACACGCTGCTTCAAAACGTGTTAACTCAGGTTTTCTTTCCTCCATATATTTCGTCGCCTGGTCAAATATTTCTTCCAGGTTCACATACGTACGTATATAAGGCTTGCTGCCAAGTGTCGTTTGCAAATAGCAGTAATGGCAATGGCCCATGCAGCCGGTAGCGAGCGGAATGGCGTATTCGGCTGAAGGCTTTGAGGTATCAAATTTCAGGGTTCTTCTTATACCCACAACTAATGTGGATTTTGCATTGCGGTATTTCTGCAATTCATTGTCGCCGGGAATATTTCTTACCTGGTTGTGGGAAGTCGTCTCCCTAATTTCGATATTCATTTTTTCAAACTTCTCCTTCAGCTCTCTGCCTAAAGGATATTCCAATGCCTGGGGTTCAATATAAACAAGCTGCGGGATAAAAGGATTCATGGGTAACCTCACTTCTTATGTTAGTCGATTTGTTCAACGAACCTTTACTTCTTAATGGTTGACTGAACCTGATAACACTAGTATGAGCAAAATCCCCAAGCAGCAAAAAAAGAAGATGGAACAATTATTTCCATCTCCTTTGGTAATTCTTTTTTATTTGGCTGTTATCGCAAACTTAGTTGCTTTTTATACCTTACGCTCCATCAACTTTACCTAATTATAACCCGCATTTCAGCTGGGCATTACAGTTCGTACACGTATTGCATCCACCTATTTCTTTTACCTTTCCTTTTCGGCATACCGGACAAGTATTGCCTACTTCTGAACCGATTGTTACATCAGTTGAACGAAGGTCGCTGATGGTATCAACTAAGACAACATGCTGCTTTGTTTTCTCTTTCTTAACTGTTTCTGTATCATCAAAGCTGTTTTCTTCTGCTTTCAGTGTCAGGACCTGAGAATCGCGTGATCCGTCAACATAGACCGTTCCACCCTTGGCACCGCCACGGTACAGGCGCTCATACACTTTTTCAACCTGCTCAACACTATAGCCCTTCGGCGCATTTACTGTTTTGCTTATTGAACTGTCAATCCAGCGCTGGATTACACATTGTACATCAGCATGTGCTTCAGGAGCCAAATCCATCGCTGCAATAAACCATTCAGGCAGATTATCCGGATCTGCATCGGGGTTGTGGTCCAAATATTCCTGAACGATATCTGCCTTCACTTCGATAAACTTGCCTAAACGGCCACTTCTGAAATAAGAGAAGGAGAAGTATGGTTCAAGGCCAGTAGAAACTCCAACCATTGTTCCAGTAGATCCAGTCGGAGCAACAGTTAATAGATGCGAATTACGAATTCCATTTTCCAGGATAGACTGACGGACATCTTCAGGCATTTTCTTCATAAAGCCTGTTTGTGTGAATGCTTGGCGCAAGCGGTTTGTATCCTCTGCATTCTCGCCTGTTAGGAATGGGAAGCTTCCCTTTTCCTTTGCAAGCTCCACAGAAGCTCTGTACGCTGTCGTTGCAATTGTTTCAAAGACTTTGTCTATCAGCTCATTTCCTTCTTCCGAGCCATATTCAGTTTCGCAGTAGATGAGCAAATCATGAAGTCCCATAACACCAAGGCCAACACGGCGCTCACCAAGTGCCTGCTTTTGGTTCTCTTCAAGGAAGTATGGGGTTGCATCTATTACATTATCCTGCATACGTACACCCACTTTGACAGTACGCTTCAGCTTTTCAAAGTTTACTGTTTTGTTTTCCTTATCTGCCATTTCTGCCAGGTTCACTGCTGCAAGATTGCAGACAGAATATGGTGCGAGAGGCTGTTCCCCACACGGGTTTGTTGCTACAACCTTTTGTCCATATGCCTGTGCATTTGTCATGTCGTTGGCATTATCGATAAAAAAGATTCCTGGTTCTGCAGAGTATGTTGCACAAATATTAATCAAGTTCCAAAGCTCTTTCGCTTTAATTTTGCGGTAAACACGAACCTTGTAGCCCAGCTTTTCCCATTCTCTTACGTCACCGACTTTATGCCATTCTTCATTATAGATTTTCATGGTCTCGGCATCGTAGGATTCCACATCCGGGAAGCGAAGATTGTATTCTGCGTCATTCTCGACTGCATCCATGAATTCTTTTGTCAGGCAGACTGATATATTTGCACCTGTCAGGAATTCAGAATTATGGACACTGTAAGTACCGCCAGTTGACAGCTTTTCTTCTGCATCTTTGATAATCTTCTCGCTGAATCCGCCATATCCAGGAATAGTCTTGTAATTAACAATTCCCTGATACATATCAATTTCCTGTTCGGTGAAAGGGGTAAATTTCAATTTTTCTTTAGCGTATTTTTTAATGGTTTCATCATTTGTATTTTCAAGAAGGAATCGTAAAATCCTTGGATTTTGCATTTTAGAGATTATGAATTCAATAATGTCCGGATGCCAGTCCGACAGCATAATCATCTGAGCCCCTCTGCGGGAGCCTCCCTGTTCAACAAGGTGAGTCAGTTTCGCAATGTCATCCAGCCAGGAGACTGAACCGGAGGATTTACCGTTGACACCTTTTGCCAGTGTATTGCGAGGTCTTAGGGTAGAACCGTTTGTTCCTACTCCGCCGCCGCGGCTCATGATTTCCATAACCTGCTTGCGGTGCTCTGAAATGCCTTCTCGGGAATCCTGTACAAAAGGCATTACGTAACAGTTGAAATACGTTACATCCGTGTCAGCACCTGCTCCGTAAAGAACACGGCCGGCCGGGATGAAGTTTAAGTTCTTTAGTTCCCGGTAGAAATTTTCAAACCATTCTTTTCTTTTTTCTTCTGTCTTCTCTACCGATGCAAGGCCTGTTGCGTTACGTTTAGCAATTTGTTCGTAGTAGATTTCAAGCGGTTTTTCAATTACATCCAGCGGCTTCGTGATAATGCCTGTACGTGCTTCCTCCGGATCATCGAGCACGCTTCTGTAATCTTCTTCGACTAAAACTTTGGCTGTCTTGTTTTCCCAGTCAATATCCAGGATAAAACCTAGGCCGCGGGCTGGAAATTTCGGATCTTCTTTGATAGTTAGGACAACAAAGTCACCGTTTGTCAGAGTCACTTTCTCAGTATCTTTGAATGTGTATCTGTCCAGCATGACTAAACGGGAAACACCTTTGTGGGTCATTTTCATATCCGGGGTTACAGGGTGAACCTGAGGGAATAAACGGATGTCCTTGTTTAAACGATCAATGTTCAATTTCATTTTTTGTCCTAGCGCAACAGACATTGTTACAACTCCTTCGATATAAATTCATGCCATTTTTCTGTATGTTGTGTAAACATTTTCATAGATAGAACGACTCTAGCTGTGTTAGAAGAGTACCCTAAAGTTACCATACCTCAAACCTCAAAATCAATATATAGTGTTTAAAATATTTTCGACACTACTATATGTTGTGTTAGATTCAGGCTTAACCGATTTTGTCAAACTTAAAAAATACTAGATTTTGAAGAAAACAAGAGTTAATGACAGATTTACGACAAATAACGATAAATTTTCATAAATTTCGAGGTTTGCACTTTTTATTTATATAAATTGGTAAAATATTCAAAAAATAAACTCTGTTTCACATACTTCTTGATTTCCGCTGCAGGCACCCGCTTTCTGCGTGTTTCCATAAGTATTCCAACGCGTTCCATGCCTGCTGGATTTCCTTTCGTACGCTTTCCGCCAGTTAATGAGAATATTCATACCTGTTAAAAAATCCCACGAAGAAAATGCGAAGGCATTTTGAGGGGTTCAGCCATCTGATCCAAATCAACACAGTGCTATAGTCAAAATAAGCTTAGCCAAAAAGAAAAAAGCGACAGGGCCGCTTTTTATCTTTGGCTGTTTTCTAAAGGATCGTTGTTTTTGAATAGACTTGTGAACCCGAGGTTTGCTAAGGCATCCTGAAGCAGAAACAAGCCTCTGCTCTATACTGTTTAAAAAGTAGCAAAGTTTGCGAAAACAGCCTACCTTTTATAGCTCCACTCATCATTTTCATAGCGCTCTTTTGCAATTTTTTGCACGTAAGTCATTTCTTCAGCAGTCAGCTCGTATGGTTCCAGCTCTATATTCAGGCCTTCCTCAAAGCCTTGTTTAAAAGCCCGTTTGGCCTGATCCAGAGTAATTTTTTCGTCCGTCAGCTGGTTCATGGCAACAGCTTTATTTTTAAAAGCTTTCTGCATTCTCTCTTTTACTCTTTCATTTGGATACTTGAATAAGCTAAACAGTTTATCTTCATCCAAGTCAAGCAGAATGGAGCCATGCTGCAGGATTACCCCTTTTTGCCTTGTTTGGGCACTGCCGGCCACTTTGCGTCCTTCTACCACAAGCTCATACCAGCTTGGAGCATCGAAACAAACAGCGGACCT
The DNA here is from genome assembly GCF_018613175.1 of Bacillus sp. ISL-47. Taxonomy (NCBI): domain Bacteria; kingdom Bacillati; phylum Bacillota; class Bacilli; order Caryophanales; family Bacillaceae; genus Bacillus; species Bacillus sp. ISL-47. Next base: position 185,415 of record NZ_JAGGQS010000003.1, read on the forward strand.
GGGATTCTTTAAAGAATCCCTTTCCTCAGCAGTCTTCGGCACAGCAAAGTAGGCCTCCATCCCAAGTGCGTGAAACCCTTTTAATATTCCTTCAGAAATGACTCTGTAAGCTTCAGTCACAGTCTTTGGCATATCAGGATGCTCTTCCGGAACAATTACACTGTATGTAAGCTCATGTTCATGAAGCACGCCCCTGCCACCTGTCGGCCTGCGTACAAAACCCAACCCATGCTGTTTAACGGCCTCCATATCGATTTCTTTTTCAACCTTTTGGAAGTACCCGATGGAAAGCGTCGCTGGATTCCATCCATAGAAACGAATAACCGGAGGCATCTTCCCCGAACTGTTCCAATCAAGCAGGGCCTCATCCAAAGCCATATTAAAAGAAGGGGATCCCTCTCCTGAATCAATAAAACGCCAAACTTCTTTTGTCATATGTAACCCTCATTTGCAGATTCTTTAACCAGTCATTTGCGGTTTATAGTCTACCAAAATTCCTACGAAAATTAAAGCAAGTTGATTTTCCATAATAAATTTAACAGATTCCCTTTACTCGCATAAGGAAAGGCTTATATAATATAAGTTGGCTTAGCTAAGTGTGAAAGGAGAAAGACACATTGGATACACTTTATTTCATTCTTATCATTTTAGGTGCAATTATTACCTACTCCGTCGTTACTTGGTTATATCAGCGCAGGATTGTTAAAACGCTTAATGAAGACCAGTTTCGCGAAGGTTATAGAAAAGCCCAATTAATTGATGTCCGCGAACCAAACGAATTTGAGAATGGTCATATTTTGGGTGCCCGCAATATTCCGCTTTCACAAATGAAAACGCGAATGAAGGAATTGCGTCCGGACAAGCCTGTCTACCTCTATTGCCAAAGCGGCATGAGAAGCGCGAGAGCTGCCCAGTTTTTACATCGTAAAGGCTATAAAGACCTTTCACACCTTCAGGGCGGATTCAAAAAATGGTCCGGCAAAGTTAAAGCGAAAAAATAATAGTAATAGACTAAAGGCCCCAGCCATTTTCGGCTGGGGTTTTTTGATCGTTTCCTTCGTTTCCTGCTTTCTCTCAATTAAAAATAAAAGGATGCCCCTATTCCGGGACATCCTTTTATTTTTTTATTGCTTTTGATAGCGAAGAACAGGTTTGCGGGCAGCCATTGTTTCATCTAGGCGTCCGATAACCGTTGTATGAGGCGCTTCCTGAACGATCTCAGGGTTTCCCTCTGCTTCTTTGGCAATTTGGATCATAGCATCAACGAATGAATCCAGTGTTTCTTTTGATTCTGTTTCTGTCGGTTCGATCATAATGCACTCTTCCACATTAAGCGGGAAGTAAATAGTTGGCGGATGGTAGCCAAAATCCAGAAGACGCTTAGCTATATCCAATGTGCGGACTCCCAGCTTTTTCTGGCGCTTTCCACTCAATACAAATTCATGTTTGCAGTGCCTGTCAAAAGGAAGATCAAAGAATGGTGCCAGCCTTCTCATCATATAATTTGCATTTAATACCGCATATTCTGTTACAGCCTTTAATCCATCCGGTCCCATTGTACGGATATATGTGTAAGCACGCACATTGATGCCGAAGTTTCCATAATAAGGCTTTACTCGGCCGATTGATTGCGGCCTGTCATAATCAAATTCATACTTGCCATCTTTCTTAACTAATATAGGCTTTGGAAGGTATGGAATTAGATCTGCTTTTACACCGACAGGACCTGATCCCGGTCCGCCGCCGCCGTGCGGCCCAGTAAAGGTTTTATGAAGATTAAGGTGAACAACGTCAAATCCCATATCGCCTGGGCGGGCTTTGGAAAGAACGGCATTCAGATTGGCTCCATCATAATAAAGCTTTCCGCCTGCACCGTGCACAATTTCAGCCATCTCCAGGATATTTTCTTCGAAAAGGCCCAAAGTGTTAGGGTTTGTCAGCATTAGGGCAGCTGTATCTTCGCCAACCACTCTTCTTAGGTCCTCTAAATCGACCAAACCGTTTTCGTTGGATTTAACGGTAATTGTTTCAAATCCTGCTACTGTTGCAGAAGCCGGGTTTGTACCGTGGGCAGAGTCAGGAACAATAACCTTGGTACGCTTTGTATCGCCATTGGCTTCATGGTATGCACGGATCATCATTAGTCCCGTCCATTCCCCGTGCGCCCCGGCAGCCGGCTGAAGCGTTACTTCATCCATTCCTGTAATTTCAATCAGGTGCTCCTGCAAATCATACATAAGTTCCAAGGCACCTTGAACAGAGCTTTCATCCTGAAGGGGATGCAAATGGGCAAACCCGTTAAAGCGGGCAACATTTTCATTGATTTTAGGATTATATTTCATTGTACATGATCCCAATGGATAGAATCCTGAATCAACTCCATGGTTACGTTTGGAGAGAGCCGTATAATGGCGCATAATATCAAGCTCGGATACTTCCGGCAGTTCAGGCTCTTCTATCCTTAAATAACCTTCAGGGAGAAGTTCGCTTAAATCCGTTTCCGGAACATCCATTTCAGGGAGGCTGTAACCGATACGCCCTGCTGTACTTAGTTCAAAGATGAGTGGCTGATCTTCCTTATGCATGGTAATCCCCCATTTCTTTAACAAATGTATCAATTTCTTCTTTCGTTCTTAATTCTGTGACTGCAACGAGCATATGGTTTTTCAAGTCTGCAAAATCTCGGCCCAGATCAAAGCCGCCAATAATGCCCTTTTCCAAAAGCTGTTTGTTTACTTCTTTGACCGGCTTGTTCAGTTTAATGACAAATTCATTAAAGAAAGGGCCTTCAAATGCTATTTCGAAACCATTTTCCTTAAACTTCGTTTTGGCATAATGGGCTTTTTGCATGTTGGAAACAGCCATTTCCTTAACGCCCTTCTTTCCTAGAGCAGTCATTGCTACCGATGCAGCAAGAGCGTTTAATGCCTGATTGGAACAGATGTTGGACGTTGCTTTATCGCGGCGGATATGCTGCTCACGTGCCTGAAGCGTCAGAACAAAGCCACGGCGCCCTTGATCATCAACAGTCTGGCCTACAAGGCGTCCCGGAACTTTTCTCATCAGCTTGGATGTAACGGCAAAATATCCGCAGTGGGGCCCGCCGAAAGCTGTAGGAATCCCAAAAGGCTGTGCATCCCCGGCCACGATATCTGCTCCGAATTTTCCTGGAGGCGTTAATGCTCCTAGAGAAAGCGGGTTGCTTGAAACAACAAACATTGATTTATGGGCATGGATAATTTCTTCAAGCTCTTTTAGTGGCTCTACTCTTCCGAAGAAGTTTGGATACTGGACGATTACTGCCGCAATATCCTCGCCAATCATATCATTTAACGCGTCAAGATCTGTTACACCATCTTTGTGAGGAATTTCAATTACCTCAATATATTGACCCTTCGCATAAGATTTGACAACTTCCTTTGACTCAGGATGAACACTGCTTGAGATCAGCACTTTTTTGCGGCGTGTATTTCCCGCACTCAGCATCGCAGCTTCAGCAAGAGCAGTTCCACCATCATACATGGAGGAGTTCGCGACATCCATTCCAGTCAATTCGCAGATCATCGTCTGGAATTCAAAAATTGCCTGAAGCTCACCTTGGGATATTTCCGGCTGGTAAGGAGTGTAAGCAGTATAAAATTCTGAACGCGATAATACATGGTCAACGATAACCGGCATGTAATGATCGTATACACCTGCTCCAAGGAAAGAGGTGTTTGTGCGAAGATCAGCATTTTTCTGTGCCATTAAAGTTAGCTCTTTCATAAGTGCTGTTTCAGATTTTGCAGGTTTTATTTTATATTCACCTTTAAATCTTACGCTTTCAGGAATGTCACTGAAGAGTTCTTCCACAGCTTTAACGCCGATCGTTTCGAGCATTGCTTTCTGATCAGACTCTGTCATCGGTAAATAGCGATGTTTCATCGTTTTCTCCCCCCGGTTAGTTCTTTTCTCTTTTATAGAAAGGTGTAGATGCAATTTTTGCTTTTAAACGTTTGCCGCGAATTTCTACTTCCACTTCTGTTCCTAGCTCAGTATGTTCTTTTTTAATTAGTGCAAGGCCAATATTCTTCTTTAAGGTTGGAGATTGGGTACCTGTTGTCACTTCCCCGATAATCTCTTCTCCCTTATAAACAGGATAGCCATGGCGCGGAATTCCGCGGTCAATCATTTCAATCCCAGCCAGCTTGCGGGGAACTCCATTTTCTTTTTGCTGCTTCAGCACTTCCTTGCCGATAAAATCAGCTTCCTTGTTCACTTTTACAGCAAAGCCAATTCCTGCTTCAAGCGGTGTGATATCAGGTGAAAGTTCCTGGCCATATAGTGCAAGATTAGCCTCAAAACGCAGTGTATCCCGTGCGCCAAGACCGCATGGAAGCACGCCATCTTCTTTGCCTGCTTCAAGTATTTCATTCCACAATGCTACAGCATCCCTCGCATCGCAGTACACTTCAAAACCATCTTCTCCAGTATAACCAGTTCTTGAAACAAGGGCTTTCTTTCCATTCAGATCAACATCCTGCTGAAATTTGAAAAAGCCAATTTCCGCCAAGCTTGTATTTCCTGCAAGCTTTTGCATTACCTTCTCAGCAAGCGGTCCTTGGAGTGCAAGCTGTGCCATATCTTCCGAAAGGTTTTTCAATTCCACATTGCCTTCAACATGGTCTTGCAGCCATTGGTAATCCTTTTCAATATTTGATGCATTTACAACTAGCAGATAGTGGTCATCGCCAATTTTATAGACAAGTAAATCATCAACAGTTCCGCCATTCTCATAACACATCGCCGTATATTGAGCACCAGCGGTTTTTAATTTTGAAACATCATTTGTCATCATTTTTTGAAGATAAGCAAGGCTGTCAATGCCTTTCACTTCGATCTCACCCATATGGGATACATCGAAAAGGCCAGCCTTGTTACGGACTGCTTCATGTTCTTCTTTAATGCTTGAAAACTGTACAGGAAGGTCCCAGCCCCCAAAATCGATGGTTTTTGCTCCATAGTCTTTGTACACCTCATATAAAGGTGTGCGTTTTAACTGTGACATTTACTCGTCCCCCTCATAATCTTTTTAAAACGGTGTAGGAAACATAAAAAAGGACAGAGTATCCCCTCGTTATTGAGAAGATCTCTGTCCTTGCACCTGAAAGTTTACCGAAATCGGCTTTCCCCTTGGGTGGCTCCTCTATAGAAGCACTCTCCAGAGCTGCGTCAAACAAGAGTTCTTTTGCCTGAGAGATTCACAGGATTTGCTTGCTCCTTCGGCGCTACAAACGTAGTCTCTCCCCTTGTTATCATTCGCATTTATAAAATTTTCCAAGTTGGTCATACTTATACCAAACAGAAAAATAATGACTCCATTATTTCGATAAACTAAATTTAATGTGTTAACTTTCAAAACTTTCAAAGCTATTATCATCCTACCACCTAAACCAGGTTTGGGCAATATGTTTATATAGATTAAAGGAGCTGTTTTTATGACGGTGCAAATTGGCGTTGATTCTTCCTGGCAGGATGAATTTTTAAAGAGAATAGAAGATGATGGTCCTTGGGGAAATTGGGAACTGTATAAGCTGGCTGTAGAGGTTGAAAACCATACGGTCATACCTGAATTCGAAGGACTTCAGGCTCCAAAGCACCTGCCTAATCTGACACCGCTTCCCCATCAGCTGGAAGTAGCAAAGCAGGTTGTTGAAAGCATGAACGGAAAAGCCATCCTTGCTGATGAGGTTGGTCTTGGAAAGACGATTGAGGCTGGTCTTATTTTAAAAGAATATATGATAAGGGGTTTGGTAAAAAAAGTGTTGATTCTCGTTCCGGCGTCCCTCGTATCTCAATGGGCAATGGAGCTGAACAGCAAGTTTTTCATCCCTGCGGTTGCCCAGCGGAAAAGCTATGTATGGGAGCAATGCGATGTTGTCGTTTCTTCCATAGACACCGCCAAGAGGAATCCCCACCGGGACATCATTTACAGCCTGGACTATGATTTGATCATAATCGATGAAGCTCACAAGCTTAAAAATAATAAAACAAAAAACTATGAGTTTGTGCAGAATTTAAAGAAGAAATTTTGCCTTCTGTTAACCGCAACTCCGATCCAAAACCGGATCGGTGAAATATTTAATTTGGTATCCCTGCTAAAACCCGGCCACCTCGGCAATGAGTCCGCCTTTTATGAGAGCTATAAAAAAGATTCACGTTCGTTAAATGATGATGAACATTTAAAAGAGCTAGTGAATAAAGTTATGATTCGGAACCGCAGGGCGGACACAGGGATCGAATGGACCAAGAGACATGTTGAAACCATTCCGATTGAATTCTCCCAGGCAGAGAGAGAGCTATATGATGCTGTAACCGAATTGCGGAGAGAAGGTGATTGGGTGAGTTCCAGCCAATTTTCTGTCATGACTCTGCAAAGGGAAGCATGCAGCAGCAGGGAGGCTGTTTATTTCACTTTACAGAATATGCTCAAAAAACAAGAAGAGCCTACTAAAGCTTTCCAGGAGCAAATTCAATACCTTGTTTCCAAGGTTGAAGCTGTCCAGCAAAATTCAAAAGCCCAAAAGGCTCTTGAATTAATCCAAAAAATAAATGATAAAGTCATTATTTTTACAGAATACCGTGCGACCCAAATGTATTTGCAATGGTTTCTGAAACAATACGGCATTACCTCAGTCCCTTTTAGGGGAGGGTTCAAACGGGGCAAAAAGGATTGGATGAGAGAACTTTTTCAAAAGAATGCGCAGGTTCTCATTGCAACAGAAGCAGGTGGAGAAGGAATAAACCTTCAATTTTGCAATCATATCATTAATTTCGACCTTCCATGGAATCCGATGCGCCTTGAACAGAGGATTGGCCGTATCCATCGTTTAGGCCAGGAGAAGGATGTTTTGATTTATAACTTTGCCACTAAGGATACAGTTGAAGAGCATGTTCTAAAACTGTTATATGAGAAAATCAACCTGTTTGAAAAAGTTATTGGAGATTTGGATGATATTTTAACAAAGCTTGAATTTGGCAACATTGATGATCACCTTATTGATATTTTTGGAAAGTCATCTTCAGAGGGTGAGATGAGAATTAAAATGGAGAACTTAACTAGCATGATTCAATTTGCAGAGGATATGAAAGAAGGTGAACTGAATGCAGCAACAGGAAATTCATAAATTTCTTGAGAGATATTTTCACGCAAATGGATGTGAGATTGTCAATAAAGGCCCAGGTTATATGACAGTTCAGCTGACCATCGAACTTGATAAGGAACTCATGAACCGTCCGTTCTATTGGCATTACCTCGAGAAAACAGGCGGTATCCCAAATCCCATGCAGCTGACTCTTATTACAAACCAGCAGCTGGCTCCTGATCATTTAAAGGGAGAGGTCATTCATTTTGGATCCCCCCGACTCCACCAAATATTTGAGTCTGCCCGAAACCTTGCAGGCTATATCAGGCTATATGAAAATCATCATCATGCTCCCGGCCAGCAAACTCCATTACGGCCCTGGCTGGGTATGAACGTTCGAATATCCTATCAATGTGACCGGAAGAGAGACGTTTTCAAATCGATTGGTCTCCAATTAATAAATGGGCAAATGGTGGAGGACTTCCATGACAAGCTGCTTGAAATGAATTTAACACCCAAGATCCCCGATTATTCTTTTACTCTTTCTCCACTCATTATGCCGAAAAGCGGTGTATCAAGGGTAGCAAATTTTTTAAAGATGGGGATTGAGCAGGAAGAGCATAGCTGGGCAGATGATGCCCGGATGCGCTGGAAAAAGGATCTCGATTTGCTGGAGCATTTTTATGAGGATGCTGAGGAAAAAGGCGAAAGCTACGAAACGGAAAAGATTGCCCTGAAAGAGCAATATGAGCCAAAAATAAATATTTCCATCATTAACGGAGGGCTCTTTTATCTGACAGACAGCGCTGTCTGAACAAAGCATAAAAAACAAAAACCGGCAATTGCTGCCGGTTTCCTTTTTTGGTGCTATTTATGTTTTTTCTTATTTAGGGCAAGGTAGAATATATAAGGAAGCACGCCAAACCACCTGAATAAAAAGGGCTCTTTCATATCCTTTTTCTCCATCCTGTGCTTTTTTCGTTCATCCTTGGGCTGGTCAATATATTTAACTACAGTCTGTGTGATATATTTTACGTACTCGTTTGATTTCATTTGACACACCTGCCTTTTCCGCTCATTGTTCAACCAACTAACTGTGAAGGAAACTGCACATTATAGAAGTTTCACATTGTCGTCATTAACAAGTATGTCCAGGCAGAATTATTCTAAACGGCTTATAATCTCTTTAATAATAAAGCCACTCTCTTTATGGGTTGTGTCAATAATCACATTCGCTGCATCTTTGTATAAAGGCATTCTTTCTTCATACAACTCGTGGATTTGTTTTATTTTATCCCCTTTAAGCAAGGGTCTGGATTGATCATTTTCAAGACGCTTAAATATTTCCTCCGGTGTAGCATAAAGAAAAAAAACATTCCCTTTCCCTTTTAAAGCTTCCCTGTTTTCAGGCCTAACTACTATTCCGCCGCCTGTTGTGATAACAGCATCCCGGTTATTCAACTCCTGCAGCATTTTAGTTTCAAGCAATCTGAAATATAGTTCACCTTGTTCTGTAAAAATGTCATTTATGCTTTTTTTCTCACGTTTAACAATCTCTTCATCAGTATCAATTACTTCTTTATTCAAACAAGCCGCTAGTTCTTTACCAATGGTGGTCTTGCCTGCACCCATGAATCCTATTAAGTAAATTGATTTCATCCTTTTTCCCCAATCAGTTTTTTTCACTCCATTTTATCACTTTTTCCAAATCGATGTCATAATAAGCGTACGTTGTGAATTCCGAATCAGAGCCTATTTTTGTTCTGAATGTGATTTGGTACAAGCTCGAGGCTAGGGGTGCCATACTGTATGAAACATGTCCATTTGCAAAGTAATAATAACCTGATAAATCATATTCCTGTTTCTCTTTCAGCAATCTTTCTGTGCTCTTGAGAGCATTTAATAAATAATACTCTTGCTTTAAAACTGTTTTCGCCTCTTCCATGAGTCTTTTTTCCGATAGATATTGTTCCAATTGAATCGTTAGCAAAAGAAAAGCAGCAAGAATAATTGTAAATGTAAGAGGATAAACAAATCCCTTCTCGTTACGGCACATTAAAACCAGCCCAATCTATGTAGTAATAAAGGGAAGCAGAATATACCTGGGCAAATGTATCTTTTACTTTCATTTCCAATCCTCCGTTAATGCTAGTAAATGAAATGGAATCAACCTGCTGCAGAACAACTTCATGGCCTTTCAAGTCCACTCTCCTTCGCAGGCTTGAACCGTATTTTTCATATACTACGTTTTGCCCGGCTACCTTTAGAACAATTCTGTCATTTGAGACATCTGCATAATCTGCAAGCCTGACTTCCTTTTTCAACTGATTGATAAATACCAGCCATTCTAGCCGTTGTGTCCTTGCATCAAATTTCCAGTCGTGAAAGAGAAAGTTAAAGCTAAGCGGCAAAAAGGAAACAAGCATCAAGAATATTGAAAAAGCAAAAAGCATCTCCAGCATGGTAAAGCCTTCGCTATTTATATACCTCACATTTCTCATTGGCTTTCTTAAATATATCCTCATACTTTACACAAACCTCCGTTAATTCTGAGCCTTCCTTCAAAAATATTTCATATACAATTTGGCCCCTCTTAATGGATTCACTGGAAGGCGAGTACCCCTCAACCACAGATTGCTGCAGTTTTTCATAAAGGAGCTGCGTGCTTTCAAAATCCTGTTTCATTTCAACAGAGTGTTCAACCGCCTTGATTATGAGAGGGAAAAATACTCCCGCCACAATTACCCAGGCTGATAAAGAGAGCAGCAGCTCAGCCATGAGGAAGCCATCATTCTTTCGCCACATAAAACCTCCCTCTCCCTATTAAGAATGTAATCAAGTACCTTTCCTCGCCCATATTAATATAGAAGCTGCCAAATTTATTCGTGTTCCCGCTAGGTCCATACTGAAAATACAAAGGCATGGTCCCCTTCCTTATCTCAAACAAAGCAGAATATTCCCGGCTAATAATGATATCCGAACCTAACTTCACCTGTGCGGTATAAAGATGCTTGTCTGGTACAAATTGCACGACCACATCTGTATGATGGGTTATTGCATACTGCTGGGCATACATCAAATCAGATTTTAATTGTGAAAAAAACATTTGTTTTTCAAAATAGAGGAAATGTGGTTTAACTAAAACAGCCGTAATCGAGGCAATAATGATGAATATGCTGAGGACGAAAAGGGATTCAATAAGAGTGAATCCTTGTTGATTTTTCATTATGTTCCTGATGGATCTGTCTCTGGAGAAGAAGCAGGAGGGGTTGCGAGTTCAACCTTTCCATCAGCGGAAATTTTAATCTCATCTCCATTCGGACATGATCTTGTTTTATCAGTAAGATACTCTTCATCTACTAATTCTTGGATAGTAGATGGTGGTGCTTTTTTATCTATCTCATACGCCTGAACCTGAGCTTGAACCATTTGAATAAAAGCCTCACAACCTTTGCTGTTAATTTTTGAATTATGTTTAGTCACATTCGGTATGGTGATGATTAACAGCACAGAAATAACCAGCAAAACAATCATCATCTCAATCAGTGTGAATCCCTTTTCGTTTTCGATTTTCTGTAATTTCATTAAAATCCCTCCAATAAATGAAACATTGGCAGTAAAACCGCCAGGTACATAGATACAATTAAGAAGCCGATAAACAGGTACAAAAGCGGCTGAATCAGTTTGAGCAGCTTTTCTGTTTTTTCCTCAAGCAGATCTAAGCAGTGCCTGCTAAAGAATATTAATTCCTGATCCAATCTTCCATTTTTCTGCCCGTGCCTTACAATGTTTGATAACTCCTTTTCAAAGAAAGGGAAGCTTATTAAAATATCCTCCAGCTTCTCACCCTTACGCAAATTTATTTTCACAACCTCGCCTATCTCCCTGTAAAATGACTGTTTATCATTTCTCTCAAATAAACTTAAAGCTTCAAACACAGAAAGGCCTCCTGCTAATAGATAACTAAGCTGCACAGCAAAGAAGTGAGTATAGTACAGACGAAGAAAAGGGCCTGCGACAGGAACTCTCACAATTTTCCGCTTTTGATCAAGTGAAGATTGCTTTCGAAATCTTAAAAAATAGTAGCCAAGCAGAACAATCATACTGAAAAGACTTAGGATCAATAACACAGGGAGAAGCTCGCCAAAAAGGTAGACAACTTTTGTGAAGAAATTAGGCTGAAGTTTCATCGAAACAAACAATGAAGAAAAACGGGGCAATAATATATTTTCTACGAAAACAAAGAGAAATGAGGTTATTAGGATTAAAAAAAGAGGATATGCGATTAGTTTCTTTAACTTATCAACCTCCTTTCTTCTTTTCAAAATCATTTCACTGCCATCAAGAAACGCTGCTGCCAGGCCTCCATGCTGTTCAGCAAAAAACACGTATCCAATCAAGCTTTTATTAAAGTCCATGTTGGAAAGGATTTGATAAAAGGGGTATCCTTCTTTCAACTCAGAGATGCACTGGCTTATCTCCTGTTTTCTTTTGCTTGGGAGCTGGTATATTAGTGATTCTAATGCTTCAGATAATGGATATCCCCTGGACAAAAGATCACCTGTATTTTTTAGAAAATATCCTTGTTCATTAATTGTCCATTTATGTTGCTTCATTGTCATGCACCCACCTGCTGTATTCCGATTCCTTAATATAGCCAAGGGCTATCCCCTTTGTAATTACCTCCTTTAACGTCCGATATTTCACATCATTTCCCTCCCCTCTAGCCTCTTTTATGGAAGCATTCAGCGCTCTGCCCGCCAGGAGTTCAAATACACTCGCCCTCTTCCATCTGCCATACCCATAACAATACGGCGAACATTCACCCTCGCAATATGGGCAAGTAAGTTCTACAAGCCGCTGTGCCGTCACTGCCACAAGAGTCTGTTCAATTTCAAGCATATTTACGCCAAATTCAGCTAGACGATGTACAGCCCCTTTTGCATCCCTTGTATGCATTGTGCTCAAAACTAAATGACCAGTCAGTGCTGCCCTTACTGCTATTTTGGCTGTTTCTGCATCCCGGATCTCTCCAACCATAATGATGTCTGGGTCATGGCGAAGAATAGCCTTTAAACCAGCAGCATAGGAAACGCCCGCTTTTTCATTTACTTGAACCTGGAGAACCATATCATTTACTTTTTCAATTGGATCTTCCAGAGTTATGACATTTCTGTGGAACATATGGGAGGTCTCATTTAATAAGGAATACAATGTTGTGGTTTTGCCGCTTCCAGTTGGACCGGTAAAAATTATTAGGCCGTGGGCATGCTTCAGCAGTGCCAGCATTTTTCTTGTCATATTCGGGAAAAGGCTGATTTGAAAGAAAGGAATTTGTTCCTGCTGGGGAAGAATTCTGATTACGAGACTTTCATTGTAGCTGGAAGGAAGAGTAGAAAAACGGAGTCCAATCATTTGTCCATCGACTTCTAGTGAATAAGCTCCGCTTTGCGGCCGCCTCTTTTCACCAATATCCATTGAAGCAGTAAACTTAAAATGTGAAATCAGTCTGTCGCATTCTTCCCTGGGGAGATAAAGCCTTGGGGTCAGTTTGTTTCCAAATCTTAACTGGATAAGTGTATCTTTTCTGCGGGGAATAATATGAATGTCTGAGGCATGGCTCCTGACGGCATCTTTAATAATTCGTTCAGCCATTCTTTCGATTGTGCTCAATTGATTTTAACACCACCTTTTTTAATGTAATGAATATATTCGGCTTATTCCGAGCAATTCCTTTCATTACCGACATAACTTTTTGACGAATTTGTGAATAAAAAAATGGGAGATATCTAAAAATATTATCGTAGCAAGCCGAGAGGCATTTAATCGATGGGCTATAGCCAAGCGGTAAGGCAACGGACTTTGACTCCGTCATGCGTAGGTTCGAATCCTGCTAGCCCAGTTTTTTAGCGGAAGGGAGCTGATTATGCTCCCTTCTGTTTTTTTCGCTTCTATTCGCTTTTAATTATCTGCTCATACTTAGGAGTTATCAGCACTCTATACCTATCCAAAAGTAGAAAGCCATGATCAGCATTCTTCCTCCCAAAATTCACTTTGCCATATTTTTAAATGCATCCGGGTTGTAACCGATTACGATCTTTTCTCCGTTTGTGAGAATAGGCCTCCGCAGAAGCTTGGGATCTTTTATGACCATTTGTACTACTTCAGATAATGACAGTTCATCAAGATTCAGTTCTAGGTTTTTAAAGGTTTGGCTTCTCGTTGCAAGCAGTTCGTCCAGGCCGTGCGTTGTTAAGGAAAGGATTTTCAATATTTCTCTTGGAGAGGGCGTATCCTTGAAGAGATGCCTTTCTACAAATTCAATTGAATGGGCAGTCAGCCATTTTTTTGTTTTTCTGCAGGACGTACAGCTGGGATACGTAAAAAAAGTCAGCTGGCTCATTTCTCTTCACCTCACATTTATCTATTTTCTTATCTATTAACAGTATTGTATATCATTTGTACAATATTTGTACAGTTTATTACATTCGATTAGATATTAATTGTGAACATTTTCTAAACTTATAGTGATTACAGTGTTAACCTGCTGCGCCTGTATTATAATGGGAGAAAGCAACGCAGCTGAATTTAGAAACCAGGCTTTTAGCGGGCAGTTTTTCGCCATAGCCCACTTTCATGGCCCGGCTTTCTTCGGGGAAAAGCAGCTGCCCGTACAACGGGATAAAATAACCCTTTTGAGGTGACAATAAAATGGAACAGACATTAAAAATTACAAATGTTTTATCCGATCCAACCCGCTATTATATTTATCAATACATTACCAAAAGGCATAAAGATGTTACCGTTCAGGAGATTGCTGATAACTTCAGTATCCACCCTAATGTGGCAAGATTGCATTTATCCAAGCTGGAAGATGTAAATATGCTTGTTTCAGAAACGAAGAAGACAGGCAAAGGCGGTAGGCCAAGCCGGTTATATCGCTTGTCTGATGATGTAATCCAGCTGCATTTTCCATACAGGGACTACCAGCTTCTTGCAAAAATCGCAATGGAAACCATGCTTGAATTAGGCGAAGAAGGCAGAAAAGCCTTATATGCTACAGGTAAGAGGTTCGGCAAAGAGTTAATTAATCAGGAGCTTAAACGCTTTTCAAGCTCTGAAGAACTTACCTTTGACCAAAAATTAAATATTTTAAAACATGCAGCCAATCTTTCAGGATTCCATCCTGAATTTGATAGTAATGAAGAAAAGACTAAAGTATATTTCCAAATTTATAACTGCCCTTTCAAAGAGGTCGCTGCTAAACATGCAGAGCCTGTTTGCAATATGCACTTTGAATTTTTGCAGGGAATGTTTGAAAGTTTGTTTGATTCCATACAATTGGTGGAAAAAGGAAATATGCTGACTGGCTGCGATACTTGCACCTATCAGGCCATTGTGGGTAATTAAAAGAAATGTTGTTCAAAAAGTTTGGGGAAAATAGCAGTCGAATCTTTGCGTAAGCTTTCTTTTCCTGCGTGCGATGAAGTATCAACAACATATGCTTTGCTTAAAGGAGCGCACCTCTGATCTTCTCGGCTCTTTTTCTCCTCTTTTTGAACACTATTTAGAAACATTATTTACTTTTAATAAGCATTTACTTTATAATATTGTAGTGATGGACTTGTAAGGGTAAAAGGAGGGATACATATGGATCGTATGTACAGAGTATTAGGATTCTGGACGGGAATTTTCGCCGTTATGTTTTACTTGGGCGACATGTATACAACGTCCTTGATTTTCTTCGGCCAAACAGGATTTTTCCTGCTATTAAGCTACTTAAGGCTTTCCGAACGTATGTATATTTATGTTTTTGGAGCGTACTTAACAGTTTTCTTCGTAGGCTTCACTTACTGGTCAACTTTTATGATGACTCCAGGCGCGGGCGGCCACTAATAGCCCACGTGCATTAATAGCATTTATACCAAATAAAAAAGCGGTGAATTTTCATCGCTTTTTTATTTGGCTTCTATTCCTTTTTGCTGAAGGATAACATGAAATGCCGAACTCATTCCGGAAGGCATAATCAGACTCCTGATAGCCCGGTTTCTTTTGCTGACCTCTGAAAAGGGGTTAGGGTCATAGTGGTCTTCAAGCTCATGCAAGATACCTGTGGATAGCAAGAATTCATCCTGCCTCAGCTTTTGAATAAATTTCAAACCATGCTGATCTCCAATTCGGATCAGCGAGTCAAAGTGGATATGACTTGTAATGTCCATTTCACCGGGATTCTTAAGAATATTATTAATTTGCGAGTGCTTATAATATCCCCGCAAGCTCCCCTTTCTTCTAGCAGGCTCCTTCCACTCTTCATTTGAATAGCCATAATCTACTGTTAACACCATTCCGTGCTCCAATGAATCAGCTATGCTTTTGATCATATGTTCCATTTGCAGAGGAATTTCAATCCTTTGTCCAATATTCAGCTTTAATCCGCTATCCTCAAGGAAGGAGAGAATTTCTTCATTGCTTAATGGAACAGCCATTTCCGCCAGCTGCTCATCTTTAACTGTCACCATTATTTCAAATAGCCCTTCGTTTTTCTTTTCAATAACATGAACAGGAAACGCATCAAATAATTCATTTGAAAAGATCAGGCCTTTAAATGGCGATATTTCTTCCAGGCTTTCTATTTGCCTAATATGATTTGAAAATGAGATTTGCTCCTGCTGCAGCTGGCGATGGTAAGGGCTAGTTTCCAAAATATAATATTGAAGCTGACCGTCTGCAAGCAAATTCCACTCATCAATAAATGCCTTGGCAAAGCGCCCATTTCCACCCCCGATTTCACAAACATGAAAAGGGAGATGATTTTTACAGGCCTCCTTATAAAACCACTTGGCTAATTTCCGGCCATAGATATCAGATATATTGCTGGTTGTTATAAAATCGCCATTAGGACCGATTTTAGCTTTACTATTCATATAATAACCGTATTCAGGATGGTAAAGTGCCTGCTGGATATACTCTGCATAGCTAATCATTTTTATTGGGGAATTCTTAATATAATTCTTTAAATAATTCAGCATATTAACTCCTTTTTTCTGAGTGGAATTCGCATAAAAACGCGTTGTTGATAACCGCCAATTATATTGTTTTATTTATCTATTTTCACTATTGACATAGTGTTTTCTGTGTTATATTGTTAAGGTAGTAGCTTAACTATATCCCCTCCCATTATATGAATAAAACATCCCCCAGAAAAGCCCTTCTCATTTGGAGAAGGGCTTTTCTATTTTTTTGGCTCTGTTAAATTTGCCTGTTGATTTCATCACGAGGNNGCACTCCCGCAGGACTTTGAGTAAGCTTCCTTGTATAAACACCGCACGAAGGAAATGCGAATGCATTTTCGAGGAGCTCATGCCTTCCGCTCCAATCAACAGGGTGCTCAAAAATAACAATAAGCTTTAACAGAGCCAATTTTTAGAATCCATTCAGAAACGGATTTGAATCCATTTCCTGTCCAACCGTCGTAGCGGGCCCATGTCCAGGCAATACTTCCGTTTCTTCAGGCAAGGTCAGGAGTTTGGCATGGATACTGTCCAGCAGCTGCTGATGGTTGCCGCCCGGAAGGTCTGTACGGCCAATGCTGCCATTGAATAGAGCATCACCGGCAACTACGAGCTCTGCTTCCTTAAAATAGAAGGAAATGCTGCCAGGGGAATGACCTGGTGTCTCAAAAATTTCAAACGTAAATTCCCCTATGCTTAATTCTTTCTCTCCCGTTATAATATGATCTGCGGGCTTGGCTTTAATAAGCTTGCCAACTTTGAAAAGATGCGACCCGTTTAAGGCTGGATCGAGCAGCCAATCTGCCTCTTTTTCGTGTATGTATACAGGGATGGTGAATTCTTCTCTTATATCGTCTACTGCCCCAATATGATCAAAATGAGCATGGGTAAGAACAATGGCTAGAGGCTTTAGCCCTTTTTGCTTAATGAAGCTGCTTAGCTTTCCGCTTTCTTCACCCGGATCAAAAATTAAGCATGCTTTGTTTTTATTAGATAGTACATAACAGTTTGTTTGCAATGGGCCAAGCGGAATCTGATTCCATTCCATCGCCGACACCTCCGATTGATGTATGAATTACTTTTAATTCTACACTATAATAGCTGCATAATTAAATGGGATGTCTAAATATTGGATGAAGGAGACTAAGATGAAATTTCTTTATGGAGTTGAAGCAAACTATATTGTTGAAGATGTTCCCGAATTTATGGATTTCATTAAAAAGGAAACAGAATTATTTGATTTTCAGAGAAGCATTTTTTTATTTGAAAATGATAGTGACGCGGAGCTGGCAAAAAACTTGCTGATAGAGTCTAATCTAATTGAAGGTTCTTCACTATTGTATTACATAACGAATGGCGAAAAAGGAGAAAGTTTTGATGACTTTGGGCTAGAATCGGCCAAAGGATTTTATTTATACCCAGAGATGCTTTGCGCTTTCTTCATAACGAGAGGCGATGCTGAAGACATTCAAATGGCTAAATATCAGTTCCATGAACATTTGGTTTTCACCGCAAAGGATGATGATATTGGCCTGATTTATTTTTCTGAGCTGCACTTAAAGGATTTAATAAACGGAATTGCTGAAGCCTATGACATAGAAGTGTCATTTTTAGACCTCGACAAATAGAGAAAAAAAATATAAAATAAATTACGAATGTATACTTAGGCTTTACATACAGGGTATATTACCTGAAAAGGGATTTTTAACATGGCTATCGCCTGCTGATTACGAAATAAAGGGGGCTATTTTAATGGGACTACCTATTATCTTTGCATTAGTCGCAGTTCTTGCAGCTTTTGGTGCCATCAGTGCACTTAAAAACAAGAATTTCCTTGGATTGTTTTTTGCTGCCGGAACGCTTGCCGTTTTCGGATGGTTTGCTGTAATGACATTAATTAACAGCGGATACCCAGCGGTTCACTAAAATAAAAGGGCTGCCCTATTCGGGCAGCCCTTTTATTTTAACTTTCTAATTGGCTTTCGACTCTGTGGACTTTTTCTTCCATTTTTCTTACAACATCCCGCCTATCATCAATACGGATATTTGTCGCTACCCTCATTAGCCCTTTTTCAAATGGAACTTCATGCATTGCTTGAATAACCTCAAACAACACAGAAAGCTCGCCTTCTATGATGGTGTTCATTGGCGTTAATTGAAAACGAATTTTCCCGTTTTCTTCATATTTTTTCAATACACGCTGTATATCAGCTACATAACTGCTGACGCTTGGCGTTTCCGTTCCAATTGGAATTACTGTAACATCTACGATTGCCATAATCAGACTCCTTTTTTACTTCTATTCAAATTTCTTTATTTTCCAAAATCGGAACTTTCTCCTTACTATCAAGCATAATTAATTCTTCAAGGTAATAACCAGCCAAGCAAGCTAAACCATCTGGTGAGCAGCTAAGTGGCGTATTTTCCATTCCTTCCATTAAAACCTCTTTAACACCTGTTTTACTATCAAAAGCAACAAGCTGAAAACCTCCGGTATACGTATCACTTTCAGCACTGTATAAAGGCTGGAAGGTTATGAGATTATCTTTTGACCAGTCATAATAAGGAACCAGCCAGTCGGAAAATCTTGTTAAATGCGGAACAGTATAGGATGACAATTTACGGAAATTATTATCCATAAACGTATAAACAGCTTGTTCAGATTTTTCTGAAGGCACCGTAATAGCCATAACCCTGTTTTTGGAAGCATCAAAATGAAAAATGTTTTCCATTACCTTCGTTTCATTATCTCCATTGATTGTTTGCATTATTAATGGAGCAAATAAAGATGGGCTCTCACTGTCCCAGCCAAGAAATAATATCTGGTCGTTCTTCAGCCATTTCGCAAATGGTTCCCTAATTTTGATTTCTTCTAGGGTGTCAGCCTTGATATCCATGTGCCAGGAAGAAAAATCCCAATCTTCTGTAAACGAGGAAACTAGAAGAGACTCTTCATTATAAGGGTTCCACTCCACAGCAAGATCAAATGATGAAAGACTCTCATTCATCAGAATTTCTCCATTCCCTTTTACAACTGTCAAAGTACTTTCATATGTGCCCGGAGACGACCGAATCAGTACGTATTTTCCGTTTGGGCTAATCGTAACCGCAGCAATAGGCACCGAACTTTCGAAAAGGAGATTTTGTTCTCCGGTAAATAGGTTATAAGCGTAAACACTTGATGCAGTTCCATTATTTACAGTGTAAACAATTGTTTCATTGCTAAGCCAGCCGTTTGCTCCCTGGAATTCTCCTGCTATAGGTTTGATAGGCGCTATGCTATCTTTCTTATTATCAGCCGGAGGTACGGAGTCTTCAGAAATTTGATTTTGTTTTGACTTTGGCTGAATCTCCGTCACTTCTGTATTTTCACAGCCTACTATGAAAATCAAGTGATATAGGAGAAAAAGAAATAAAAAAAGAAACCTATAACTATATGTAATTTGAATGTTTTTCAAATCCGCACCTCCTTTTCTCCCTATATATGAGTACGTAAACACTGTAAAAATGTTTCAATTATAATAGAAAAAAATATTTAAAAAGGAGAAAGTCGACTTTCCGGCTTTTAATGGAACGCTGTTGTCGCAAAGTTTGTTGCTTTCGGACCAATTTTTATCACTGAGTTGATTGGAGCGGAAGGCGCTAATCCCGCGAAAATGCTATCGCATTTTCTTCGTGCCGTCCATTCGAGGAAGCTTATTCAACGTCCTACGGGAGTAGCATTCCAAGGGAGACCCCGCAGACTCGGGAGCGTTGAGGAGGCTCCCGGCAGCCCCGTGGTTCGCTAAGTGCCTCGTGCTGAAATCAACGGGCAGAGTTCTTAAGCAAAAACAACAAGCTAAACGAAAAGAGCCTAATGGAAAAGCGGCTAAATCTTATGTCGCTGTTAGCTGTAATTATGATGATAGTTTATTTTAATCTCTGGCCAATTAAAAAACAATACAGAAACATGCGGCCTAAAAAATATTTTTTTACATATATAGAGATGCAAGGAAAATACCAAGAACCTCTTCGTATATTTCATCATACTGCGATAAAGGCAAAGGATTGATTCCACTTCCAAGCTCGATTGTGAATCCCGGCCTGCGAAACTCCTGAATAAACCAATCCTTATAACCGGCAAAGCTGTCAATAAATTGGACAGCTCTATAGCCGCTGACACGTTCAAATTCAGCAGCGATCACTTTTGACTCCGGAGGCTCCATTCCCTCATATCCCCAATAAAACTCTGATCCCTGGGTATGGAAAGCAAGCATTCTATTAAATTGGTTGTTCCTTGCCAGGTCAGCCATGGCTATTGCTTCCGGCTCTGTTAAAGGTGCTTCCCCCAGGTAGTCTCTTGGAGCAGGGGCATCTTGTTCTGATCTTTCTTTTTCAAATTCCCATTTGGCAGGGAATTGATTATTTAAATCCACCCCTCTAATATTCGCCTTCCAGCCGGAAAAATCAGTACTTCCTCTGTTTATCTCAATTACCTGGTCCCTTACTTCAGGAGGGGGACCGTTTAAAACAAGATTAACTCCATCCGGGTTAACCATCGGCACGATGGAAAGATCCACTGTATTATATAAAGGCATTGTAGATAAGCCCCTTATTGGCCTTACATTGGTTAAAGATAAAAGGAAATTGTTTAGCAATGCCATTAAAATCGGTGTTGTAATCCATTCGTTCGCATGGAAGGAAGCATTTATTTGCACTTTTTTATTTCCTTTTCCAAAGCGGACTTCCTGAATGGGCTTTCCGAGAACACTATTTCCAATTGTATTTATCTTAATAAATGGATATATGGCAGCCAATGTCGATATGTCAGCCGTTAAAGCCTGATAATCATATTGTCTCCTGCCTTCCACAATTGGTGAAATGACTCGTTTAGGCAGTTTTATGACCGCTCCTATGGTCAGGCTATTTGGATTAAGGGTTTGATTTATCAGCAGAAGAGCATCTACGGACAGATTTCTAGATGAGCTTAATTTCCAAAAGGTATCACCCTTTTTTACAGTATAGTTTTGTAAGGTAAAACCGGGAATGTTTATCTCCTGTCCAATCGTTAAAGAAGCCGGATTTACGCTAGGATTTGAATCAATAATAAGATTTATTGGCATCATGAAGAGCTGGCTGTAATACCATAATGAATCTCCGGACCGTACTATGACTTTCATCTTTCTCCCCCTTTCCATCATTTCAATCTTATGATTAAAAAGAAAAAAGATGACCTTTCCGCAGAAAAAAAAGCCAGCGAAAACGCAGGCTTTAGGTTGTTCAGTGGCACTTATATTTATATTTACTCCTGGTCTGCATCTTCATAGAAACGCAGCAAGTCTCCATAAATAATCTTATCCGAATATTGGAGTTCATTTTTTGCTTTAGACATATATGGCTCACAAGCGGTTTTGTCGATCGGCTGTTCCGTTTCCTTGTCATAGCAGATATCCCGGGTATATACATACCTTTTAGTTACAAAGCTGCCGTCCCGCAATACGGCAAAGTCCACTTTATCTTTTGCAAATAAATCAGCACCAAATTCAATGGACCCTTTCGTATCAATGCCCAGCATATGAAGAATAGTTGGTTTAAGATCAATCTGACCGGAAACCTTGGAAATCGTCTTTCCTTCCTGTCCCGGTATATGAATGATTAACGGAACTTTCTGCAGCTGTGTGCTCACAAAAGGTGTAACTTCTTTTCCGAGGAATTGACCCATTGCTTCATTGTGATTTTCGGAAATTCCATAGTGATCTCCGTAGAGAATAATGATTGAGTCTTCATATAGGCCTTCTTCCTTTAATCGCTGGATGAAATTTTTGAGCGCTTCATCCTGATACCGAACAGTCGGAAAATAATTATTTACCGTTTTATCTGCAGAATTAAAGGGCTGGATGAATTGGTCTTCTTCCTCGAGTTCAAATGGGAAATGATTCGTGAGTGTTATAAATTTTGCATAAAAAGGCTCTGGCATTTCTTTCAAGTGCTGAACAGATTGTTCAAAGAAATCAATGTCTTTTAAACCCCAGCCGACTGAATTTTCATTGGTGACATGATAATCAGGCAAAGAATAAAAACGTTCATATCCAAAAGACTGGTACATGATATCCCGGTTCCAAAAGCTTTTGTTATTTGCATGCAGAGCTGCTGTAAAATATCCTATATTTTTTAAAATATTAGGAGTTGCGTTATACTCGTTTCCGGAGTGAGTAAAGAAGACTGCTCCACGGCTAAGCGGATATAGGGAGTTATCCACCAGGAACTCAGAATCTGAAGTCTTTCCCTGGGCTGTCTGATGATAGAAATTTTCAAAATAATAGCTTTCCTTAATAAAATCATTCAGAAAAGGCGTTATTTCCTGTCCATTTACTTTTTCATTGATAACAAAATTCTGGGTAGACTCCATTGAAATAAGGATTACGTTTTTGTCTTTTGCAATCCCTAACATCTCTTCATTCGGCTTTTTATAATTCGCTGTTACGTAGTTTTTTATATCTGCCATTTCACTACCGTCTGCAAGTGCTCTTTGGGCAGATGATTTTGACTGAAGAAAGATATCATAGATATGATAGTTGTAGGTCCCGATATTTTTTACTAGCATCTCTCTGTCAAAGGTACGGGTCAAAAGCTGTGGCCGTTCAGTCTCTGCTAATGCAAGATTAAAAAATGCAATTGCAGCAGCAGCTAAAAAGTAAGCCCTCCGATACATTTTTGAGGCGGGGCGATAGGCTGCAAGGCCAGGTTTCATGGAAACAATGAGGGCAAGCAATGCAAAGTCAGTAAAATACAGGATGTCACTTACATTTAAAAGTTCATTCACACTGCTTCCAAGATCGCTCATATTACTTGTTTGAAAAAGCACAGGAATCGTTAAAAAATCGTTAAAAAACCTGTAGAACACAACATTAGCGAATAAAATAGCGGAAATGGCAAAGCTGGAAATCATAATATAGCGTTTTTGCTTTTTTTCCCTCAAAAATAAACCGAGCCCAAATACGAACAGAAGGAAGCTTAGAGGATTGAGAAACAAGATAATTTCCTGTTTCCAGTTTTCTATTTTAATTTCAAAGCTGGTTTTATAGACAATGTATGTCTTGAGCCAAAGCAAGACCGTCGCAAGGGCAATCAGCGAGAACTTTGACCATTGGATTTTCTTCATGATCTTCTTCTACCTCCTAGAAGTTTTGGAAGCAAACAAGCTCTTTTCAAGATAAGGAATATATATTTTTGTCATTTACAACTTAATACTTTTTTTACACAAAACTATTTCAGAATTCAAATTCAACTTGTAAAATTATAGAATGACTGCTATTGTGTTTACCCCAATTATTAGACGTTTAAAACATTAATTAGTTTCGCAATTATCAGAATTCAGAATTATTAGATTTTATATGATCCTTTGTTAAACTTGCTGTTAATATCCGCTCCGTATAAAGAGTGCTTACAAACATTGAGCTTTAATACAGCCAATAATAAAAGGAGGCTGGGACATAACT
>NZ_JAGGQS010000039.1:0-85690 GCF_018613175.1 Bacillus sp. ISL-47
TCACCCCCTCCTACTCGATTACTGCTCTATAGGACCATCATGAATCTCCAGATGGCTTTGCAAGTCTGTTTTCAATAATTCCAATGCTTCCGGATCAAGCTGATAATAGTACGCTCCCCCAAGAGTAGAATCCTGTCCTTCAAGCGTTTTAGATTCGATCGTAAGCCGATCTTTAATAGCAAATTGAACCAAATACTTCATTTCACCGAATGAAAGGTTCGTTTTCATATTAGATCCAATGGCGTCAAATACATCATCGTATTTAGTAAAAGAATCAACGGAAGCTGCTTTGCGGATCACGGATTTAATGATTTCCTGCTGGCGTTTACCGCGTTCGATGTCATTATCGATCTTTCTTGTACGGGCAAGGGCAAGTGCCTCTTCACCATTCAAGGTCTGCAATCCAGGTTCCAGGCTGATCGCACCTGCTCTGTCCTCGGAATCCTGTTCAGAGAATGAAAATGGAACATCCACTTCAATTCCGCCAAGAGCGTCGATCACTTCCATAAATGCCTGGAAATTCACGCGTGCATAATAATCGACAGGAATTTCAAAAAGGTTTTCCACTGTTTCAATGGTTGCTTTAGGCCCGCCGAAGGCATGGGCATGATTGATTCTTGTCTCATAATCAACTTCAGGAATATAAACATAAGAATCACGCGGGATACTCAATAATTTCGCTGTATGGTCTTCTTGGTTAACAGTCAGTAGCAGAAGAGCATCGGACCGGGAATTCTCCCCGAAATCACGCTTGGCGCTATCATCCACACCGATAATTAAGATTGAGAAGTTATCTTTATTTATTTTAACCGCTTCTTCACGATGCGGTGATTTCTCACGGCCCTCGATTTCTTCAAATGAAGCATTTGCTGTTCTCTTAACCTCACCATAAAAATGTGTTCCAAAAGCTGCAGCAGCAGTAGCCAAAAGCATAAGTGGAATCAAAATAACCATGGCAACCCGCCTCTTGCGCAGCTTTCTTCTTCTATTATTAAAAGAAATACCTTCTCTTGATCTATTAGACATTAAGTTTTCTCCTCTTTATAAGGTAGTAAAAGTGGTTAGGGTGGTGGCAAAGATAGTGGTATAGGCAGTGGTATGGGTGCCAGGTACCTAGACCAGTTATAGACCACTTTAAAATTTCCTGCATAAAACTTATTTTTACATACCCGCTATGAAAATATCAATAACAAATCATTAACAATAGTGTTACTAATTCACCTGATTTAGACAGTATTCTAGTGTATATCACAAAATTTTACAAAAATCAAATAAAGTAATTTGAAAAAAACGACATATATTTAACCTATTATGTTATAATATGACAAAATCTACAAAAGATTGCAGGAGGAATCAAAGCAGCAATGTACAAACGTATTTTCCTAGGAGTAACGATTCTTGTCGCAGCTTGTGTTATGGTGATTTCGATGGGCGGAACGGGGCTTGCAGCTTACCTGAAAGACATCCCTTCCAAGTACTCCTCGGAAATAAATTATTTAGTTGACCGCAATATTGTCACGGGTTATCCTAATCAAACCTTCAGGCCGGAGCTTGATGTTACAAGGGAAGAAGCGGCTACCATGATTGGCCGGGCTCTTAAGCTTGATGGGACGAAGCGTTCCACGTCCTTTCCGGATGTGAAAGCAGACTCGTACGCTTCAGGTTATATACAGTCAGCAGTTGAAGCTAATATTCTTACAGGCTATGAAGATGATACGTTCAAGCCGAAAGAGAAGATTACGAGAGGGGAAATGGCCTATCTTCTTAAAAGGGCATTTAACCTATCCGCTACAAGTAATGTATTTTTCTCGGATGTTGCCAAAAGCGGTGCACAATACAATGCCATTAATGCTGTCGTAACAGCAGGCATTGCGAACGGCTATCCAACTGGAAGCTATAAGCCGCTGAATCCGATCAACCGAATGGAATTCTCGTTATTGGTTGCCAGGGCGGTCAATCCGACTTTCAGGGTATCATCAGCTGAGTTGGTTCCAAAGGAAACAATGGTCGTAACAGCGGATTCCCTAAATGTACGCAGCGGTCCAGGCACTGAGTTTTCAGTAATCGGCGCATTGCCTCTTGGCACGAAAGTAACAACCTATTATTCTCATGGCGATTGGGTATATGCCTCTTCAGGAAGCTTAACAGGCTTTGTACATAGCGGGTATTTAACCGTTCCGAATGCGAAGAAAATTATTGCGATTGATCCAGGTCATGGAGGAAGTGATCCAGGGGCAATAGCGAACGGCATTTATGAAAAAGAATTGAATCTATCAGTTGGCTTAAAAGTAAGGAAGATCTTAGAAGACAAAGGCATCCAGGTTGTCATGACCCGCACGAACGATACATTTGTTTCACTGCAGGGGCGGATCGATTATGCGGTTAAAGCAAAAGCAGACTCGTTTGTCAGCATTCATGGAAATGCGAATACAAGCAGCTCTCCGAACGGGACTGAAACGTACTATAGTACAGCTGCTCTAAACACACGTGCGGAAAATAGCAAAAAGCTAGCTGGCTTTATCCAGGAAAGGCTTCATAAAGCTCTTGGAACAAATGACAGGGGAATTAAAGAAGCCGGGTTCCACGTTATCAATAAAAACCCGCTTCCATCCGTATTGGTTGAGTTAGGGTTCCTGACAAATGCAGGAGATGCTCAAAAGCTGTCATCAGATTACTATCGAAATAAAGCGGCTGAAGCCATTGCTTTAGGAATCGTAGATTATTATAATTGGAAGAACTAAAGAGAAACGGACTGAGGTCCGTTTCTTATTTTTAAATAGAGAGGATTCTACCCTATGAAAAGAATAATCTATGTATCTCTTTTTCTACTCCTCTTAATCGTCCCATTTCAAGTGGAAGGGGAAGAGCTGACAGAACGAGTCATCATTACCTTTGAAGGAGAGGTAGATGAAGCCCTTCTTAAGGAACACACAACAGAAATCCACCATATCTTTGATGAGCTTTCTGCTGCATCTGTGACAATCCCCTCCCAAAAGAAAGAAGAGCTTCTCGAAAAACAGAATGTGTTAAGACTGGATCCAGATTCGGTTGTGAAAACAAGCTCTCAAATATCTGACTGGGGTTATGTAAAAGTCAACGCCCCTTTATCGAAAAAATGGGGGTGGACTGGAGAAGGCATTAAAGTCGGAGTCATTGACACAGGCATCCGCACCAATCACCCGGACTTAAAGGTAGCAGGCGGAGTATCTTTTGTCGAAGGCAGCGATTCCTATAGTGATGACATGGGACATGGCACTCATGTAGCAGGCATCATTGGCGCGCAGGACAATAGCATCGGAGTTGTCGGTGTTGCCCCAGAAGCTGACATTTATGCGATTAAGGCTTTAGACAGTAAAGGCGAAGGCAATATTTCCGATATCATCGCTGCTATCGATTGGGCCATGGAACGAAAGATGGATATTATCAATTTAAGCGTCACATCCCCACAAGGCTCCTATTTATTAAGCCAGACACTGCAAAAGGCGTATAATCAGGACATAATCATTGTCGCCGCTTCTGGAAATTCCTTAACTCCTCTGACAGGCAGCCAGGATGTGTTATTCCCAGCGCGATACCCGACAGTGATTGGAGTAGGATCCATTAATAGAAATAACCAGAAATCATCCTTTGCTTATTATGGAGAATCACTTGAATTGGTTGCCCCGGGTGAAAAAATCCTCAGTACATACTCCGGTTATATAGATGGAGTCTATAAGGATTATACCTATGCAGATGGCACATCCATGGCCTCCCCGTTTGTAGCAGGCATTGCCGCATTATATAAACAGGCGTACCCTGAATTTACGAATGCGCAAATTAGAACGCTTATGCAGCAATCCGCTGTCGACCTTGGTATAAAAGGCAAGGACAATAGTTACGGCTATGGCCTGGTACAGCCGCCGTTTGAGGTAAAAGGGGAAGCATTCGTCAGTTCTTTCCCGGATATTAAAAATAGTGCCTGGTATGCAAAAGAAATCGAGTTCCTATATGAAAATGACATTATAACCGGCTATCCAGATGGCAGCTTTGTGCCGCAAAATCCGGTTACAAGGGCAGAAGCGGTAACAATGATCGGAAAAGCAATGGATCTCCCAGGTGAGCTAAGCAAAACCGTCTTTTCGGATGTACCTGAAAACAATTTTGCATCCGGCTATATCAAAAGCGCTACAGATGCCAAATTAGTGGGAGGCTTCCCCGATGATACCTTTAAGCCGAAATCACCAATCACAAGAGCGGATGTGGCGGTCATTCTGAAAAGAGCCTACGGATATCAAGCGGACTACTCAAAATTATTTACGGACGTTATGAGTGAAAAATATTACTTCGAGAGCGTTCATTCCATTCTCACTGCAGGAATCACGAACGGCTATCCAGATGGAACGTTTAAACCAGCTGAAAGCATCTCCAGAGCAGAGTTTGCCGTATTCTTAGCAAGGGCACTGGACGAGAGTTATAGAATAATAGAAGAAAAGTAAAAAAGGAAGCAGCGTTTGCTGCTTCCTTTTTATTAATCCAATGCGCGGTATAGGAATGTAGAGAATTCCGCACGTGAAGTTTGGTTAGATGCGCGGAAGGTTTGATCTGTATATCCGCCAGTAATTTGATTAACTGAAAGTTTTTGAATCGCATCGTATGCCCAATGCTCTGCATCTAAATCAGAGTATGAAGCGGTTTGACCATTGTTCTGAAGCTTGAATACCCGTACAAATAATGCAGCAATTTCCGCGCGGCTAATAGGTTCATCCGGCTTAAATTTATTGCCGTCATATCCGCCAAAGTAGTTC
Source organism: Bacillus sp. ISL-47 (assembly GCF_018613175.1). NCBI lineage: Bacteria > Bacillati > Bacillota > Bacilli > Caryophanales > Bacillaceae > Bacillus > Bacillus sp. ISL-47. The sequence continues at coordinate 4,785 of NZ_JAGGQS010000039.1, forward strand.
TTTTCAGTTGCGGCCATGATATATTTATATGCCCAATGGGATGATGATACATCACTATAGGAAGAACTTGAACTTCCTGAGTATGTAAGATTAAAAGTTTCACTCAGCATTTTAGCTGCTTCCGAACGCTTAATGGTTCTTTCAGGAAGGAATAGTCCCCCATCATATCCGTTGATAATGCCTTGTTTACTAAGTGTAGCAATAGGCGTTACTGCCCAATAGGTTTTAGGAACATCATGGTATTCTCCTGGAGCAAGCTCTGCTACCTTAACTTCCTCAAGCACTCGGCGTGCGCCTGCATAACGGCTGCCCCAATAATAGGGATCATTGATAGAATCAATCTTTACTCCTTTGGAACTTGTTGCTGAAATAAATTGATTACTTCCTATGTATATACCAGCGTGAGAAACACCTGATTTATATGTATCTTTAAAATAAACAATATCCCCAGCCTTAAGATCGGCTTTTTTAACAGCTGTACCTGCCTTAGCCTGTTCTGCTGCAGTCCTTGGAAGCTTTACGTCGACCTTGTTAAAAACATATCCTATATAACCTGAACAATCGAAACCGGATGGTGTGGTGCCCCCGAATTTATATGGTACTCCGATATAATCCTTCGCCAGTCTTACAACCTGTTCACCTGAAGTTTCTGCCTTAGCTTGTCCACTAGTTGTAAAACCGGAAAAAGCTAAAAGAGCAACTGCCAGGCAAAATAGTAATCTTTTTAACATATTTCGCCTCCTCATACATTTTAACCCGTAATTTATCTAAACTGATTGTACCACTCAGCTTGTTTTTTGAATTTTACATTTATGTAACAAAATAGTTCATATTCCATGGTTTAATTACACAAAAACCTATAAATCTGTAAAAATACCTAAATATTTCTTCTTAGTACTTGAGTAATTATGACAATACATGATAAATTAGTAATAGTTTCCTGTTGAATTTTTTCTATTATTGGTTAAAATTAGATTAACAAGTAAGTTAATCCAAGCAATGAAAGATTATCCAATAAAGAAAAATATTGACTAGGATATTGTTGTCAATTATACTAAATCCTGTATTGTTTGATTAACTTGTGTTTAACACTTGTTTTACTAGTATTAGAGAGCTGTAGGGAAATAAAAATACATAAATCCGGAAGAAGTGTTCTTAAAGAATGGCAATCTGGTGATCTATGGGGCTCTAAAGCTGGTGAAAAACTAAGATATATAAAGGGAGGAAATGTGATTTATGGCTTACCAATCTAAAAATCACCGTAAATTTTTAGCAACTTCTTTAACAGCAGCTATGGTTGCTACTGCAGTTGCTCCAGCAGCTGGATTCGCAGCAGAAGTATCTTTCCCAGACGTTTCTGATAGTCACTGGGCAAAAGACGCAATTTCATATCTTGTAGGAAAAGGTGCTCTTGAAGGGCGTCCAGATGGCAACTTCGATCCATCTGCAAGCATCACTCGTGGTGAAGCAGCAAAGATCCTTGCTATCTCTCTAGGACTTGAAATTGATGAAGACGCAAAAGCAAGCTTCAAAGATATCCCAACTAACCACTGGGCTTCTAAGTATGTTGCTGCTATCGAAAACCAAACTAAAGATGTAATCAATGGTTACACTGATGGTACTTTCAAAGTAAACGACAGCATCACTCGTCAAGAAATGGCGAAAATGATTGCAACTGCTTACGGTCTTGAGTTTGACGAAGATGCAGTTATTACTGACTTCTCAGACAACACTAGCTGGGGTGCAGATACAATTAACACTCTTGTAAGCCTTGGTATTGTTGAAGGTTTACCAGGTGGTAAATTCGGTACTCAACAAGACGTAACTCGTGCGCAAACTGCTGTGTTTGTACACCGTGCAGAAGTTGAAGGTGTACGTGTTGAAGTAGAAAAGAAATATGTTGCTCCTGAAGTTGTTTCTTCTGCAGCAGTTGCTGATAACAAAGTTGTTGTAACTTTCAACACAGAAATTAAGGATGTTGACCATACTAATTTCTCATTAACTGGTGATAAAGCTGTAACTAAAGCAGAGTTAAGCTCTGATAAAAAGAGTGTTACTCTAACATTAAACTCTAGTCTTGTAGACGGTTACGAATATACTGTTACTGCTACTGGAATTGTCAGTGCTAAAGGACTTGCAGCTGAAGGTTCTTTAAAAACTACTTTAAAGTATGAAATTGCTAAAGTAGGAAAGCCAACATTGTCTAAGCGTACATTTGAGCCTGGCCAAAATGTGAAGAGTGCTGTTGTAGTTAAGGATGAAGCTGGTAAGACTATTAGTGCTGATCTTTATAAGATCACAGGAATTGATGTTTCTGTTGCAGGTGTCTTAGACGAGAACGGTAAAGTCTTAAATAATGAAACATCAGCTAATGTACGTGTAACGGTTACTATGTACACTGGTGAAGTTATTACTGGTGACTACGAAACTATCACTGTAACTCCTGTTGCTTTAAACACAGATATGGTTAAGGCAGCATTCACAGAAAGAAAAAATGCTGTACATGCTCAACGTACATCTGTTGATACAAAATTAGCTGTCAATGAAACAGATTCTTTATATGTTTATACAAAGGATGCAAAAGGAAATCCTGAAGATGATTTCTTAGATTTACAAGACAGCTATAAAGTTAAAAATTTAACTCCTACTGTAATTGATGTAGTGGATGTTAACACTGATGGTACACTAAGCGTTAAAGGTTTAAAAGTTGGTGAAGCCAAACTAGAGATCACACACTCTAATGGCTTTAAAGAAGTTGTTAGTTTTGATGTAGTAAAAGCTAACAATGCTTATGCTGATTTAGCAGTAGCTCCAGTTTCAGGTCAACTTATCAAAGCTAACTCTGTTAATGGGACAGACTTTGAAGAAGATGTAGACCAAAAAACTATTGATATCGGTTGGATAGACCAAGATGGGGATGTAACTGCTGTTGATTTCACTGGAGCATCTACAGAACTTCTACCAACTGCAAAGCAGACTTTAACAACTGGTGACCTAGCTCAAGAAGGCGATAAGCTAGTTGTTTCTACACAAAGTGACGCTGTTACTTTTGCTGTTGATGAAGATGGGGATATTCAAATCCAAACAAAAAATAATGTTAAAGCGCAAAACGTAAAAGTAACAATTTCTTACTTTAAAGCTGGTGCAACATCTGCAACTACTACTAAAACTGTAAATGTTGCCATTAAAGATACAAATGCTGTTCACGCTAAATATGCTGTTGAACAAGTAGGATCTTTAGATGCAGAATCAGAAGATACTCATGAAGTGTCATTCAAAGTGTATTCCTTAGATTCTAAGGGCACTAAAATTGATGATGTAACAGAAGAAACAACATTCGAATTTGTAGGCTCATTACCAGCAAATGTTGATCACTGGATCGGTGAAGTTTCTGATAACACTGTTGGATTCGATGAAGCAAGCAAAGCAGAAAACCTTCTAAACTATAATGGATCTTTCAAGTTGGAGTACACAGTAGGTTCAACTGATCCAGATGGTGAATTCACAGTTGACTTTACAAATACAAAAGATATCCAGAAGTCAGCAAAAGTTAGCACTTCTCCAGTTGTTGTTGATGTAAATGATTCATCAGTGACTGTTAATGAGTTAGTATTTGGGAAAGCTTCTGAAAGCGAGTTGCTTGTTGATAGCGAAGGTTTTGCTTTTGGAGTGCGTGTTAATGAAGATGGATATAAGTACAACAAGCCTATTGTAAGTGTATTAAGCAAGTCTAATGCTGCCTTAACTCAAGGTGCAAATGTTTACGGCATTACAGCTCCAGATTACGCAACTGATGTAATCGAGTATGCATTTGATGATACTCAAGGTGTAGATTTCGAATACCGTATTGTAAATGCATCTTCTAATCTTTCTAATGATGCGGGTAAATTATCAGTTACTAGCGGAAGCAAAGCTACGTTCCAACTTGTAATTGATGCAATTTATATGGAAGATGAGACTCGTGAAGATAGCCTAAAAACTAAAGAAGCTAATCTTTTAGCTGAACCAGTTATCGTAGACGTAACTTTAACAAAGTAAATAATAAAAAGGATGACTCATTTTTGAGTCATCCTTTTTTGTATTAAAATTGTATTCTTGCTAGTATTAATATTCTTTTAATTAGGACATTTGGAGACCTTTTACGCTATAAAGTTGTTTAAATATATAAATTTATCTCTTTGTATAAATATAAAAAATTTTAGAACAGATACTTTTAAAAAATATCCAATTTTATGTAAAACTTCCTTTTATTTCATTGGTATTTTTAGTATAGTAATAAAGAACTATTAACTTAGTGAAATACTTAGTATGAAGGGAGTGTGCTTAATGAATTTTAAGAAATTCACCAGCTTGATCCTCGTGTTTCTTTTAGTTTTTTCTACTTACACGCCAGTTATGGCAGAAAAACTATCAGACATCAAGGGTCACTGGGCGGAGGAACAAATTGAATCTTCAATTGAAGAGGGACTTGTGGAGGGTTACCCGAATGGGACTTTCCGTCCGAATGGAACAATTACTAGAGCGGAGTTTATAACTATAGTAAATCGCAAGTTTGATTATACTGAAAAGGCTACAGTTGGCTTTCCGGATGTGAAGGCTGACGATTGGTATGCAGATGCCATTTCGGTGGCAATGGAAGCTGGTTACATTGACGGATTTGATGATGGTACGATGAGGCCAAAAAGTCCTATTACTAGACAAGAGGCAGCAGTAATTCTAGCAAGAATTCTAGATCTGCCAGAGAATACAGGAGATGCTGAAGTTTTTAAGGATAGTATTCCTGAGTGGAGTAAAGGCAGTATTGGAGCAGTTGCTTCTAAAGGTTTAATGGAAGGTTTCCCTGGCGCTAAGTTTGAGCCTAAGAAGGCAATTACTCGTGCGGAGTCTATTGTTACCTTAAACCGTGTGCCTTCTGAAACGATTACATATGATAAAGCAGGAGTTTATGGCCCGAAAAGTGGTTCTGAAACTATAAAAGGTGATGTCAAAGTGACTACTGATGGAGTTGTTTTGCAAAACCTGGTTATTAAAGGGGACCTCCTTGTAGCAGCAAGTGTAGGTGAAGGCGATGTAAACTTTAATAATGTAGTAGTTGAAGGAACAACCAGAGTTTATGGCGGTGGAGAGAATAGTATTCACGTTAACAATTCCACTTTAAATAAGTTAATTGTTGATAAAGAGAATGATAAGGTCCGTGTTGTAGTTACTGGTACAACAAGTGTAATAGAGGTAACTGTTAAATCTGGTGCAAAACTGGAGGAAAGCAAGCTAACAGGTAAAGGCTTTAATAACATCTCTGTTGAAGCACCAGAAAGTTCTATTGTTATTTTTGATGGAGAATTTGAATCTGTAGTAATTAACTCTAGCGACGTTACAATTAATTTGCCTTCGGGTGCCTCTGTAAAAATTTTGACAATTAATAAGAAAGCAGCTGTAAAAGGAAATGGAACTATTGAAGAAGCGAATGTGAATGCAGATGGTGTTAAATTGGACATCAACCCAAGAAAGTTAAATGTGAAGGCAGGAGTTCAGAATCCTGGCGGAACAACCACCGGGGGTGGAGGAGAAGTTACATATACCCCACCATCAACAGAACAACCCGATGATGAAGCTGGTGAAGATCCGATAAGGATCATAAATATCGAGGATATGGTAGAAACAGTATCCTTGGGTGACGAAGTTGTATTGCCGGCTACTGTTAGCGCAAGGATGAGTGATAACACTCAAGCGGATAAGCAGATTACCTGGAGTGGAAAAGCTTTCACAAATGATATCGGTACTTTTGAGTACGAAGGTGTTGTTGAGGGTTACAATAGAGTCGTTAAATATACTTTAACGGTTGAATTAACTGGCTATTCGGAGAATGAAGATGGAACAATTGCATATGTAAGCAATACGGCAGCTGCAGAACATGCCGAGAATGTAATTACAGTGGAAGAAGTGGTAATAAAGGGCAGCTTTAGTCTTCCGTTAAATTATTCACTTCCTGTAACAGTCGACACTGATAATGTAACGGTCAATTTACAAAACAGTACACTAGTTAAAGTTACTGTTGCCGCAGATAATGTTACTTTGAAAAATGGGACTATCAATGAAATCGTATATGGAGAGGATATCCAATCGATTACATTAGAAAATATTCTCGATGCTTCAACAACCAAGCATGTTTTTAGTCATGATGTTAGTGAGATTAACTTGTTAGGTACGACTGATTTATCTGGAGATATTTATTTGCAAGGTGGCTCTGTTGTTCTTGATGGAGATGGCGAAATTAGCGGGATTGTAAGGGTAGACACAACGCAGCCTGTTACTATTTCATTAACAGTAGCAACAGTTATTGTTAATGCAGAAAATGCGACTATTAATCTTACAGATCATATTGAAAATATGATTGTCCGCCAAAATGCAACTGTAAATCTAGGCAGTGGAGCAACAATCACGAATCCTGAAAAGCGATCTGGAGTTATCGTAACAGTAAATACGGATGTGTCATTCCAGGTCTCCACGATGCGGGCACAGACTGCATCGACTCTTAATTTTGCAGAGGTATTAGACACAGTAGACTTGGAGCGTTATATTCACGTAGCCGGAAACTTTACAGAAGCAGCTGAGCCAGGCGATCTTGATGGGCAGTTCCCGCAGTCTGCAATTGATGCTCTGTCACAAGCGAAAACAAATGCTGGATCAAAACTGCAGGAAATTAAGAATTCATCAGGCGATCTGGCAATGAAGCAATCCAATATTGACTCAGAATCAGTACAATTAGCTGAAGCATTAACTCAATTTGGTAAATCAAGAATCTTCCTGGATACTACTTCCCTGCGCAATAAGCTTCGGGCTATGGAACAGTTATTAGCACGTACTGCTATTGGCGAAACACATGGACACGTACCTGAAGATGCATATAATGCGTTTAAAACGATCGTTGAAGAAGTAAAAACAGCTTTTCTGACAGGGTTAACGGAAGCTCAGGTTAATGCCGAAGTTCAAAAGCTGGAGGAAGCACATGTGGCTTTCCAAGAAGCGTATATTGAGCTTCCTTTCTTTGATCCGGATTCTTCCACAATTGAAGGGCTAGTCAGTTTTAACTTAACAGATCCAGAAGAAAGGTTTACTGATTTCTCAAACTTCAAAGTGCTTGAAACTGAGGGTAATGCTTCATATTATTCGGAAACTGGATGGTCCATTGGAGGCCGTGAGGAAGATAATTGGAGAACAATGGAAGTCCTTGTGCTTAACCATCATTCTGTAAACCTGAATGAAGTCGATAAGGTTTACTATACAGTAGCAACAAACAAGCATATTTATACTGGAACCTTCACGATTGATCAATTCCTTGATGAAAGTGAAATTACACTAACACCAGTGAGTGAAACCACGGGTAAGGTGAACGTTAGTATTCCTTCTGCAGGGGGTGACTTTAATCTAGCTGGACTAGTTGCTACCAGAACGGATGAGAACCTTGAGGATCAATGGGTGGAAACAAATGAAATTGCCCAAACAACCAATCTTCCAATAGGGGACTATACTATTGAAGTTTACGGATATGATGATGAACACGAATACATTTTAAAGAAAGATATTCAAGTAACTGAAGGGGATAATCCTGTTATCTTCCCGGAAAGTGATATGGAAAGCGTTACATTAAACTATGAAAACTTTACGGGTTGGAATCTGAAGCCTCATCAGTATAGGCCAAACGATTCAAGGCTGCGTTATTTCCATCGTTATGAAGAAGAGGAGAGAGAGGTCAATTCATCCTTAAAATTAACCAATAAATACGATGGATTAACTGTTGGATATTATGCTAACCATCCAGAAAGAGATGGTGAACAATGGCGTTATCAAGTTCGAATCTCAGATGAGCAGTTGGCTGAGAATGCAGAGATCACTTCTACACCGCACTTTGAATTTAATGTCGAAAAGCATCAGCCAGCATTAACTGTTATTAATCCAACAGCCCCACTTTATAGTTATTTCAACATTAATATTATAAATGAGTTTGGTCATGTACTGCAGGATCTGTATTTCTACCATGATTATTCTTATTTGGAGTATGGCGGAGAAGTTTCTATTAAAGATGCCAGCGGCACGGTTAAGTCGAAAAAGGTGGACAATATCTGGCGCTATGGGGTGCTGTCGGTTAATGATATTTTCCCGGGAGCAACCGGGCAATTAGAAATCACTTTCTCTTTGAAAGATACACCTTTCCTAATTCCAGACAAAAAAATAAATGTAACTATAGCTGAATAAACAGAAGAAGCTGACCACTCTGGTCAGCTTCTTCTGTTTATTTGCTAATAAAATATTCCACCAAATACTCCGCCCAAACTTCATGTCCTTTTTCACTTGGCTGGCTATTATTGCTTGATAAGTATTCCTTCATTTCCTGGCTAGTTTGATCTGGCCATGCAGTCCAGTGATCGAGGTAGGTGATGTTATTTTGTTCAGCGAATTGTTTTAAGTTTTCCACTTGTACCGGATAAAATGTTGCGTTGTACAGCGGGTGAGGCGGCTGCAGGATAAACGTTAAGTTAGGATTGGAATCCTTAGTATCACTAATGATAGTATCTACATTTAACAAGGAGTCTTCTATGGTTACAACTCCATTATCTTTTAATGTGAAAGGCTCAAGAATGACAAGATCCGCTTTTTCTGCTATTAATTCTTGTTGTGTATCTTCATTTATATATTCCAACGAATTGAGGTCATGGCTGCTGATTTTCACATCGATAGTAGATTCACCATAAGCTTCCATTAACTCCGCTTTTAGCAGCTCTGGCCATGAATTAGCGCCTTCTCCTAATGCTTCAGAGCCAACAATGTGTATCTTAAGCGGCTTTTTTTCTTCAATTCGCTTCTTTAGCAGCTCTTGACTCTCTTTTGGCCAGTTAGCAGCAAGTTTTAAAATCCCGGCAGATGCAGTATTGGTTTCCTGGTCTGCCACTTCTGTTTTGCTTTCGGCTGCCTCTGGTTTAATAACTGCGGTTTTTTCCTTCCAGTGCAAATTACCTAATATTAAAATTACTACACAGCCAATGGCTAATATAGTAGTAAAGAATGCCTTCAATTTATTGCCTCCTATATAAATAGAATAAATGAAACTAGTTCTATTATAAATTATGACAAGTTCCAGTAAAAAAAACAACAGCATTTGACAGAAAACTCCATGATACTTATATCTTAGAGAGAAAAAAAGTATATATAATGAAGTAAAAATGATAGGTCTAAAATCTCATTTTGTATAATATGGAAGAATTGGGTTTGGAAAGTGTAATATGGGGAACAAGGTATAAGAAGGCGTATGTATTAGTAGCTGAGACGGAATTATAAATTAATATTACATATAATTTTGTGGTCAGAAAATAATGGATTTGTTTTAGGTCTTTAAAATATGTAACGAAATTGTTATAGTTTAAAGCGTTGTGCTCTTAAAAACTAAATTTAAAAATGATATTTTAATATTAGCACTAGACAATTGATTCATTTTGGAAATAGTACCAGTTCAATCCAATGTAATTTATTCCAATGGATGAAATAATCTTCTAATTTTTGTAAAACTATTGTTAAATAAGGGATAGGGTATATTTTGTAGCCTAATTCTTATATATAATGACAAATTTGACCAATAATCGAGCAATTTTGTGCTATAATACTATCAGCTTTTACCCACTTTTATTCAGGAGGAAACCATGGAGGAAACAATTAGTTTAAAAGAATTACTGGGAACGTTAAGGAAAAGAGCCATGCTCATCCTTTCCATAACTCTTGCTGCTGTTTTAACCAGTGCAATCATTAGCTTTTACTTTTTAACTCCCGTCTACCAAACTTCGACACAGCTTCTTGTCAACCAAGCCAAAAATGAACAGCCTGTATACAACCCAGGTGAAATCCAAACCAATTTGCAGTTAATCAATACCTATAATGTAATCATAAAGAGTCCTGCTATTTTGGATTTGGTTATTAAGGAGTTAAATTTAGAATTAACGACTGATCAATTGAATAATAAGATAACAGTAGGAAGCCAAAAGGATTCTCAGGTAGTGGGGATTACAGTAGAGGACACAGATCCGCAGCGTGCAGCTGATATTGCAAACACCACAGCAAATGTTTTTCACAGTGAAATAAAGAAAATCATGAACATTGATAACGTGAGTATTCTTGCAAAAGCTGAAGTGAAAGAAAACATGTCACCGGTAAAACCACAGCCTCTATTAAATATTGCGATTGCAATGGTTGTTGGTTTAATGATCGGAGTTGGCTTAGCGTTCCTGCTTGAGTACTTTGATAACACACTTAAAGATGAACAGGACATTGAAAAGCATCTTGGTGTTCCTCTGCTTGGTGTTATCTCGATTATTGAAGAACCGAAGGGCCAAAGAAGCGCAAACAGGTCGGTTGATGGTGTGAAGCGGGCAAGAGGTGAGAACGTTGTTTAATAGAAGACAAAAAAAAGTGTTAAGGAATAGCAACAAACGCAGCTTAATAACCATAACGGAACCGAAAGCCCCGGTATCAGAACAATTCCGGACTGTAAGGACAAATATACAGTTCTCATCAGTTGATAAGGAAATGAAGTCGCTGCTGGTCACCTCGTCTGGACCTGGTGAAGGGAAGTCTACTACGGTTTCTAACCTGGCAGTTGTATTTGCCGGTCAAGATAAAAAGGTATTACTGGTAGATGCAGATTTACGAAAGCCAACTGTCCATTATACTTTTGATCTTAATAATATTACTGGACTAACAAACGTTTTAACAAAACGTACGTCACTTGACAGTGCCTATTCAGAAACAAAGGTGCCTAACCTTTACGTGATGTCCAGCGGCCCAATTCCGCCCAACCCAGCTGAGTTGCTAGGGTCAAAGTCCATGCTAGAATTTCTCGAAGAAGCTTATAAAGAGTTTGACCTGGTACTGTTTGATACACCGCCAGTTTTGGCAGTAGCCGATGCGCAAATATTGGCTAATCAGTGTGAAGGCAGTATGCTGGTTGTCAGAAGCGGAGATACGGAAATCGAACAGGCGGCTAAGGCGAAAGATCTTCTCCTTTCTACAAAAAGTAAATTCCTTGGCGTTGTTTTAAACAGCAAAAAGATGGAAGAATCTCAGTACTACTACTATTACGGTAAGAAGTGACCTTTTTCGACAAAAACCACCTCTTTACCCTATTAAAGTAATAGTTTAAGCTTAAAAAGACCTATATATTTAGCAGTTTATTGGAAGAGGTGTTAGCGATGATTGACATACATTGTCATATTTTGCCGGGTATTGATGACGGCTCAAAGCATATGAGTGAAACCTTATCAATGGCCCAAAAAGCTGTTGAGGAAGGGATCGACACAATTATCGCTACACCTCACCATAAAAACGGGCAATATGAAAATATTAAATCAGAAATAATAGAACAGGTTGCAGATGTGAATTTGGCACTTGCAGATCAAGGTATAGCCCTAAAGGTTATTCCGGGGCAGGAAACCCGTATTTTCGGAGAATTTATTGAAGAATATGAATCTGGAAAGATCCTAACTTTAGCAGATTCACAGTATGTATTCGTAGAACTTCCTTCAGGTCATGTGCCAAGATACACAGAGCAGCTGTTGTTCGATATTCAATTGAAGGGATTAACACCGATTATTGTTCATCCCGAGCGGAATTCCCAATTTATTGAGCACCCTGATTTGTTATATAAGTTTGTGAAAAAAGGTACATTAACACAGGTGACAGCATCAAGCTTGTGTGGTTATTTTGGAAAAAAGATTAAAGCATTTTCCCAGCAGTTAATTGAATCAAATCTAACTCACTTTATCGCATCCGATGCTCATAACGTGAAAAATAGAACTTTCAAAATGGCAGAAGCCTTTGATCTGATTGATTCAAAGTATGGGCCTGATATGGTTTATCTTTTTACAGAGAATGCTGAACTTTTAGTAGAAAATAGTAATGTGATGAGGGAAGTGCCGGAACCGGTTAAGAGGAAGAAGTTTCTGGGGATTTTTTAAGAAGAAATTTAGTCGTGCTATATCCCATGGAATAATTTCAGCCTAACCATTTCAATTTTTTGACTAGGCTATGGCTTAAAATAACAATAAGGCAATAAAGAATTAGGCGATGTCTCCTAGCCGTTATCAATGGAGATACTCGATTATGCTGTGGGGGGAGACTTTCTCCTTAGGCCAAGTGCCAAAAGCATAATGTGAGGGCAGGTTAAATGCCTCTACTACTACGTAAGTTGAATACTTAATGAAAAGGTATATGTTCAGACATGTGTATTTTCATTAGGTATTTATTTTTGTCAAAATATACTCCACTAGGTAAAAAGTGGTGTTTTTCACGGATAATTATTTTTAAAGGGGGACTTTTGGTTGACGTATCAAAAGCGGCTGACATTTTTGGTTTTATTGGATTCATTGATTGTTTTATCGGCTATTTATGTGAGTGTGATGACACTCCACCCGACGCTGGCTTGGTTTGAATCAGAATTCGTTCTGATTAGTGCGATTACGCTGCTGTTCAGCCATCATTTATTTGCATCTATGTACCGGCTTTACAACAAGGCATGGGAATATGCGAGTGTAGGTGAGCTTGTAGCGATTGTTAAGGCTGTGAGTCTATCAATCATGACAACAGGTCTTATGCAGCAACTCTTAATTGGGGATATTTACTTCAGGGCACTTATGCTGGCGTGGATGATGCATGTGCTATTAATCGGCGGATCCCGTTTTTCCTGGAGGGTGTACCGGGATCGATACATTAAAGGAACCGTTGAACAAAAGCGAGCGTTAATTATAGGAGCAGGTGCTGCAGGCACTATGCTCGCAAGACATCTTTTGAAAAACGTTGATGCTGAAATTAAACCAGTTGCGTTTATAGATGATGACCCAAAAAAGTATAAATTACATATACTTGGTCTACCCGTTGTGGGAGATTCTAAACGCGTTGCAAAGACTGTTGAAACATTAAGAATTGACAAAATAATCATTGCCATTCCGTCTCTTAATAAGGAAGAAATGAAGCGAATTTTTGAGGAATGTTCCGGCACGAAAGCTAAGACAGTTATTATGCCGATGATTGAGGATGTCATGCTAGGTAAAGTTTCCGTTAACCAGTTCCGCGATGTACAGGTGGAAGACCTTCTGGGCCGGGAGCCAGTTAAGCTGGATATTGATAGTATTTCAGAAAAGCTGACTGGGAAGACCGTTTTAGTGACAGGGGCAGGCGGATCTATTGGGTCTGAAATCTGCCGCCAGGTATGCAAGTTTCAGCCGAAAAAGCTGCTTCTATTAGGGCATGGAGAGAACTCGATATATCTAATAGATATGGAGCTGCGGAATGAGTATAAAGGTGAATTGGAAATTATGCCGATTATTGCTGATGTCCAGGATAGAGCCCGGATTTTTGAGGTGATCGAAGACCATAAACCAGATGTTGTGTATCATGCTGCGGCTCATAAGCATGTGCCTTTGATGGAGTATAATCCGAAAGAGGCTGTGAAGAACAATGTTTTAGGCACCAAAAACGTCGCGGAGGCGGCGGACACCTTCGGTGTTGGGACATTTGTTTTGGTTTCTTCTGATAAGGCGGTTAACCCAACGAATGTGATGGGGTCTACGAAGCGGATTGCGGAGATGGTTATTCAGGAGTTGGATAAGCATAGTGAGACTAAATTTGTCGCAGTTCGATTCGGAAATGTGCTGGGCAGCCGGGGAAGTGTGATTCCGCTGTTTAAAAAGCAAATCCAGGCAGGCGGACCGGTAACGGTTACGCACCCGGATATGACTAGATATTTTATGACAATACCGGAGGCTTCGAGGCTTGTGATGCAAGCGGGTGCTCTTGCTCGTGGCGGAGAGATCTTTGTGCTTGATATGGGTGAGCCGGTTAAGATTGTTGATTTGGCGAAGAACTTAATCACCCTTTCGGGTTATTCGGAAGAGGAAATTGGTATTCGATTCTCAGGTATACGTCCTGGGGAGAAGATGTATGAGGAGCTTCTTAATGAAAAAGAGGTTCATAAGGAAGCGGTGTTTCCGAAGATCTTTATTGGGAAGGCTGTTTTGGAGCAGGAAGAGGAAGTTCATTATTTGATTGAGCGGTTTGATGGCATGACTTCTAGTGAGATTAGTGAGTTTGTATTGAATTTGGCTAATAAAAGAAAGAACAATATTCTAGTAATGGCTGAATGAGGGGGAGAATTGAATGAAAAAAGTACGGAAAGCGATTATTCCTGCTGCTGGTTTAGGGACTAGATTTTTGCCTGCTACAAAGGCAATGCCCAAGGAAATGCTGCCGATTGTGGATAAGCCAACTATTCAATATATAGTTGAAGAGGCTGTTGCATCTGGAATTGAGGATATTATTATTGTTACAGGTAAAGGGAAGCGGGCAATTGAGGATCATTTTGATTATTCATTTGAGCTTGAAGAAAATCTAATCCAAAAGCAGAAGTTTGATCTGCTTGAGAAGGTAAAAGAACCTTCGAAAGTGGATATTCACTATATAAGGCAAAAGGAGCCTAAAGGGCTTGGACATGCAGTGTGGTGTGCTAGGAAATTTATTGGGGATGAGCCGTTTGCTGTGCTGCTCGGGGATGATATTGTTCAGAGTGATACTCCTTGCTTGCGTCAGTTAATGGATGAATATGAATCAACACTTTCATCCGTTATTGGGGTTCAAACTGTATCAGAAGAAGAAACCCATCGCTATGGAATTATTGACCCGATAGCTCAAGTTGGTCGCCGTTACCAAGTAAATAACTTTGTAGAAAAGCCAAAGCAAGGAACAGCACCGTCTAATTTAGCAATAATGGGACGCTATATATTAAATCCTGAAATATTCATGTTCTTGGAACAGCAGGAACTAGGTGCAGGTGGGGAAATCCAACTGACCGATGCTATTCAAAAACTTAACCAAATACAGCGTGTGTTTGCTTATGACTTCGAAGGTGTCCGGTATGATGTTGGAGAGAAGTTTGGTTTTATAAAGACTACGATTGAAATGGCATTGCAAAATGATAGCTTGAGATCTGACTTGCTTAATTACCTTGAGGAAGTTATGGATAAAAGAACGGTTAAGTAAAAAAGTGAATTCTGGACCCTGTTCATAAATTTAAATTGTGGGCGGGGCTCTCTTTTGTATAGGTTAATAACAAAATTTTTGATGAATGAAATTAGTAGGTTAGTAGTTGGTTGGATTATGGAGTGGGAGCACTGAAATAATCCAGTCAAGTCCTAAGATACTAAAATTTACTCTCAAGGAGTGGGCCAAAATGTATTTGAAAATAAAAAGATTGATTGATATTGTTCTTTCTTTAATTGGACTAATTGTATTATCGCCAATTTTTATCATATTGATTATAGCAATAAAACTAGAATCACAGGGGCCTATACTTTTTAAACAGAAGCGTGTAGGGATCAATAAGACTCATTTTAATATATTGAAATTCCGAACCATGAGAGTTGATACTCCTAATGATACACCAACTCACCTATTGAAAAATCCAGAACAATATATTACTAAGGTCGGTAAGTTTTTGAGAAAAACAAGTTTAGATGAATTACCTCAAATTTGGAATATATTTGTTGGGCAGATGAGCATTATCGGTCCGAGGCCAGCTCTTTGGAATCAGTATGATTTGATTGCAGAACGTGATAAGTATAATGCTAATGATGTTCCACCAGGATTGACTGGATGGGCTCAAATTAACGGAAGAGATGAGCTTCCAATTGAAGTTAAAGCCAAATTGGATGGAGAGTATGTTGAAAAGATAGGATTAATAATGGATGTTAAGTGTTTTTTCGGAACAATCCTAAGTGTTGTTAAAAGTGATGGTGTTGTCGAAGGTGGCACCGGAAAATTAGGTAAGGATGAGGTTGCCGCTACAAAAAGTAAATAAGCAATTAATACATTGAAAGAAAAGGTAATTTCAGATGGAGAATAAAAGCACACTGTATATTAACACAATTAAATATCTTAAACCTTCACAGATTTTTTATAGATTGTTTAATAGATTAAAACGAGAACTTTATAAAAGAAAGTTACTTTCAATAAATGAACCTCCTGAATTAACGATTGAGGAAGGCTTCAATTATATTATACCTGAATTAGACTTTAATAAAGATTATTTAGATAGATTTGATATAGATGGCATTATGACTAATAATTTTACCTTTATAAATTTATCTAATCAAGTTGATCTATCTAATGCTTGGAATAACAAAGAATTACAGCATCTATGGAGATACAATCTACATTATTTCGAGTATTTGTTCAGTCTAGCCTATGAGTTTTCCAAGGGGAATGAACAAAAGAAATACTATGATAAATATAGAGAATTAATAGCTAAATGGATTGATAATAATCCATTTCCTTTCGGTGATGGATGGCATCCTTATACCATTTCATTAAGAATTACGAATTGGATTTCAACTTACCAAATCTTTAAAGAGAGTATTTCATTAGATAAAGATTTTGATGAAAAATTGAAAACCTCCTTATATCTGCAATACAAATATTTACAAGGTAATTTGGAAAAGGATGTTTTAGGAAATCATTATTTTGAAAATATAAAAGCACTTATAGTAGGAAGTATTTTTTTCAAGGATACAGGGGTTAAAAATAACTTTAAGAAAGAACTTTTGAAGCAACTTGAGGAACAAATTCTCGATGATGGAATGCATTTTGAATTAAGCCCTATGTATCACAAGATAATACTAGAAGATTTATTGAAAATATCTTACTGGCTTAAAGATGACGAAATTTATAATCATTTAATCAAATATATCCAGAAGATGATTGATGTAACTTATAGCTTTGAAAATAACTTTGGGAAAACACCAGCTTTTAATGATAGTGCTGATGAAGTGAGTAAAGACTTTAAATGTCTTTTAGAGGCTTCTAATAAGCACTTTAAGTTGAATCCTGAAAGAAGATCTAGTTTTGAAAAAAGCGGGTTTTATATCATCGAAGATAAAACCAAGAAATTGATTTTTGATACGGGTGATATTTGTCCATCATATTTACCAGCACATGGGCATTGTGATGCTTTAAGTTTTGAGCTTTCAATGGGAGGTTCACCTTTCATTATAAACTCTGGAACATATCGATATGAAAGTGGCGAATGGAGAGATTTATTTAGAAGCACCAAAGCCCACAATACCGTATCTATATCAGATAAAGAACAATCACAGTTCTGGGGAAGTTTTAGGGTAGCTAAACGCATAAAGAAAGTGAGCCGAGCACAATTTAGATATAAAAATATTGAATTCTATGCGGGTTCTTATGATACTCATTTTGGTGCACAGCATAAAAGGGTTATTGGCTATATAAATGATGATAAGATTATTGTCTTAGATTATGTCAATCACGTAAATGATAGGATAAAGAGTTACTTACATTTTGTTCCGGGAACAAATGTAGATATTGATGAGAATATTGCTCATGCTGTAAAAGGTGAAGAATCTATCAAACTTACTCCATTAGGTGTTAGTAAAGTTGAGATAGAAGAGGGTTGGTATTCTGATCAATTCAATGTTAAAGAAGGAAACCAACATTTAATACTGCACAAAGATAGGACCAGTAAATACTTTGGTTACTTAATAGACTTTAGCACGAATAAAACAGAAATAATAGAATCGAAAAATGAAGTAAAATTAATAAGCGATAGAGATCTAGTTATTAAATTTGAAGAATTAGGAGATTTTTTATGAAGATAGTTGTTCTAAGTCACTATTTTCCACCTGAAATAGGAGCACCATCGGCAAGAATTTATGAAATGGCTAAGCATTGGGTTGATCTAGGAAATGAAGTGCATATTGTTACATGCTTTCCAAATCATCCAACAGGAATTATACCGGAGGAATATCAGGGGAAGAAGTATATGCATGAATTGATGAATGGTATTCATGTACATAGAAACTATGTATATGCAACTCCTAATAAAGGCTTTATAAAGAAAACACTTGGCCATATTTCCTTCATGTTTTCTTCTGTCCTTATCTCAATGAGAAAAATACAAAAACCAGATGTAATTATAACTAGCTCCCCTACTTTTTTTTCAATTTTTTCTGGGTATTGGTTCAGTTTAAGAAAAAGGGCACCATTTATACTTGAAATTAGAGATTTATGGCCCGCTGCCATGATCGAATTAGGGGTTATGAAAAAGGGTATCGTAACAAATATATTAGAAAAGATGGAACTGTATTTTTATAGAAAGAGTAAGAAGTTAATAATGGTAACGAAGTCATTCAAAGAGAATGTTGTGAGTAGAGGAATAGATGCCAAAAAGGTACATGTTATAACAAACGGGGTAAATCAAGAAATGTTCTACCCTAAGGAAAAAAACAAAGCTATCTTAAAAAAATATAAATTGGAAAACAAATTTGTTATATCTTATGTAGGCGCGCATGGTATATCTCAAAATTTAGGTGTAATCCTAAAAGTTGCAAAAGCTTTAGAGAAAGAGAAGGATATCCACTTTTTATTTGTTGGAGAAGGTGCGGAAAAAGATAAATTAAAGAACATTGTAAGTGAGCAGGATATTAGTAATGTTACATTTATTGATTCACAGCCAAAAGAAATGATCCCGGAATTTTATAACACCTCTGATATATCCTTGATTCCTTTGAAGAACATAGAATTGTTTAAGACATTTATTCCATCCAAAATGTTCGAAATCATGGCGTGTGGTGTTCCGATTGTTGCTAGCTTAGAAGGTGAAGCTGCAGATATTTTGAATGAATCACAAGCAGCTGAAGTAGTTAAACCAGATAATTCAGAAGAAATAATACAAGCTATTATTAAGATTAAGAACGATAAGGTTTTAAATAAAAAACTCCAGGATAATGGTCCAGCTTTTGTTGAAAAAAACTATTCAAGAAAGAAGCTTGCAGAAGAATACCTAAGAATTATAAGTGAAGCATAGAAGGAGATTTTGTATGATATTATTAACAGGGGCTACAGGTTTTCTAGGAGAGTTTGTTTTAGAAGAACTAGTACAAAGAGGTCATGAAATAACTTGTCTTGTTAGAAAAACTAGCAATCTTGATAAGATTAAACGATTGAATGTTAGCTATGTATATGGAGAATTAGATGACTATGAATCAATTTGTGTTGCGTTAAAGGGAAAGAATGCCCTGATTAATATTGCTTCCCTTGGATTTGGACATGCCCCCAATATAGTAAGTGCGTGTGAAAAGGCAGGAGTGAAACGTTCTATTTTTGTTAGTACTACTGGTATTTTTACCAAGTTAAATCCTGATAGCAAAGGGATCAGGTTAGCGGCAGAAAAACTTATTAAAGAAAGTAGCCTAGATTATACAATTATACGGCCAACGATGATTTACGGTACATCAAAAGATCGTAATATGTGGAGGTTAGTAAAGTATTTAAAAAGACTACCAGTACTACCTGTATTGGGTTCAGGGAATTATCTGCAACAACCAGTATATGTAAAAGACCTAGCTAATGTTATCATCAATGCTTATGAAAAGGATATAAGTATTAAGAAGGCCTATAATGTTTCAGGTGCTGCACCTCTTACTTATAATGAAGTTGTTGATGTTACAGGTAATGCATTAGGTAAAAAAGTGGTTAAGGTTCATATACCAATGAAACTGAGCTACAACTTATTAAAAACATATGAAAAGATAGCCAAGAAACCTAAATTAAAAGCGGAACAGGTGTTAAGGCTTAATGAAAATAAAGATTTCTCATTTGAGGATGCTAAGAAAGATTTAGGATATAATCCATTAAGTTTCGAAGAGGGAATAAAACTTGAAATAGAAGGAAATTAATCGTTCGAAGGAAGGTATTAATATGATTAATATTGTAGGACTTGGATATATAGGATTACCCACAGCTCTAATGTTTGCAAAAAACGGGATAAAAGTAGTGGGAACTGATAAAAATAATAGCCTAGTTAGCTCATTAGCTGAGGGGAAACTTACCTTTGAAGAAGAAGGATTAGAACAACTTTTCCAAGAAGCTCTTTCCAATGGAATTGAATTTTCAACAGAATATCAAAAGACACACACTTATATTATTGCAGTTCCAACACCATACATCAAAGATAGTAAAAAGCTTGATCCGAAGTATGTTATTTCAGCAGTAAATAGCGTTCTTGATGTATGTGAAAAAGGCGCATCATTAATTATCGAATCAACAATCTCTCCTGGTACAATTGATAAATATATTCGTACAGAAATAGAAACAAGAGGATATGTTATAGGTGAAGATATTCATCTTTTACATGCTCCTGAAAGAATTATTCCAGGGAATATGATTTATGAACTTGAGTATAACTCAAGAACAATAGGTGCTGATAGCCCTGAAATTGGTGAGAAAGTTAAAGGCTTATATACGAATTTCTGTAAAGCGGAGATCGTGGTGACAGATATTCGATCGGCAGAAATGTCTAAGGTTGTTGAAAATACGTATAGAGATATTAATATCGCATTTGCAAATGAGTTAGCTAAAATTTGTCGTACAGATGATATGGATGTATATGAAATTATTAAGATCGCAAATAAACACCCACGAGTAAATATATTACAGCCTGGTCCTGGTGTAGGGGGGCATTGTATTTCTGTTGATCCTTGGTTCTTAGTAGGCGATTATCCAGATTTGACAAATCTTATATTAACAGCTCGAAAAATAAATGACTCTATGCCTAGGCATGTATTAGGACGAATCAGAGATATTATGAGAGAACATGGCATTAAGGACATATCAAAGGTTGGTCTATATGGCTTAGCTTATAAAGAAAACGTTGATGATACTAGGGAAAGTCCTACACTTCAATTATTAGAAAGAATGGATGAGCACTTGGCCTTTGGTGTTAAAGTCTATGATCCATTTGTAAAAACAAGAATTGTAGATCATCAATTTATGAATTTTGAAGACTTTTTAAATGAGATAGAAATTCTCGTTGTTATGGTTGGACATGATCATATTAAAAGCAATATGGGTCTTATTAAGGACAAGCTTGTTCTTGATACGAAAAATATTTGTAAGTTTGAAGGCTCATATAAGTTATAAAGAGTTAGTTAGTAAAAACAATTGTGATTGCTAAGGTTGCCATGCTTGTTAATAAACTACAGTAAGAATATTACCCTTATGAGCAAGCTTGTAGCAAACTTATAATGATAAACTTTCCAATCCAATCATGTAATATAAATGTAATTGGTTTGCATGTTAGTAGGATAGCGAATGAATCGACCTATTAAAATCTTTTTTTAATGCAAAAATCCTACATCAAGGAGTGAGAGTTATGTCAGTCATTAATACTGTAAAAAAAATATACACAAATATTCCTCTATGGTTAACTAATTCTTTTGCTCCCTTTTATTATCTTATACCAGAAACAAAACGCTATGGAAGAGTATTCGAAACACAAAGAAGGTACTTGAAGGAATTAGAGTTATTAAGTGATAGTAGAATTGAAGAATTAGTAAACATTCAATTTGTAAATTTGGTTAGACATGCTTATGAGAATGTTCCTTATTATCATAATCTTTTTGATGAACATGGAATTTTAGTTTCTTCCTTTAAAGATGTTAGGGATATAAAGAAAATACCGTTTTTAACAAAAGAATTGCTGATAAAACATAGGGAAGAATTAATAGCAACAAATATTGATAGGAAAAGTTTACAGTATATTACCACCTCAGGTTCCACTGGGAATCCGGTTGGATTCTATGTTGATTCTGATAGTACTATGAAAGAATGGGCATACACCTTGAATCTTTGGGAAAGAGTTGGTTATAGACCGGATAGTTCAAGACTTCTTTTTAGAGGGAAAACATTTTGGGCACAGAAAAACAAAGGTGAAAATTGGCAATATGATGCTTTTAGACGTGAATTAAGTTGTAATATTTTTGATCTCTGTGAGGAAAATTTAGAACAGTATTGTCAGGCAATAGAAAAGTATAAACCAGAATTTGTACATGGATATATGTCAGCAATAAATATTCTTTGCAAATATATCGAAAAAAGGCCTGGAGGATTGCGACATCAATTTAAAGCGATTCTTGCAGTTAGTGAGAATGTTTTAGTTGCTCAGCGTGAGTACATTGAGCTAATCCTAAATTCAAGGGTGTTTTCTTTTTATGGGCATTCTGAAAGATTAGTAATGGCGGGAGAGTGTGAGTATAGCAATGAATATCACATCGAGCCACTCTATGGTTTTGCGGAAATCGTCGATAGGAATGGCCAGACCATTAATGATGATAGTACTGGGGAGTTAGTTTCAACAGGGTTCTGTAACAAAGGTATGCCAATGTTGCGATATAAAACTGGAGACATGGCTAGTTGGTCACAAAAGGTCACCTGTAATTGTGGTCGACCACATAAGCGTATAGCCGGAGTTCATGGTAGATGGAAGCAAGATATATTAGTTAATCGTGACGGGGCTCTGGTATCACTTACAGCAATTAACATGCATTCTGATGTTTTTGATAAAATTTTAAGGTATCAATTTTATCAAGATACAGTTGGTGAAGTTGTAATTAAAATTCTTCCAAGAATAGGCTTTAATGCTGTTGATGAGACGAAAATATTAAAGCAACTTAATGAAAAAACACAAGGGAAAATTAACTATAAAATTGAATTAGTAGATCAAATACCTTTGAAAAAAAATGGTAAGTATACAATTGTCAATCAGCAATTGAAAGTATAAATGTTTAAAGAGAGGTTTTGTAATGAAACTTATTTATTTAGGGAGTTTTCCTCCGCCATATGGAGGGGTAACCATTAAAAACAAAATGCTTTATGATAATCTCGAACAGTATGTTGATATAGAAAAAATAGATTTAGGTAATATAAAGAAAATGAACTTAATAGAAATACTAAAACTATTTATGAGATTGTTAAACCCTTCAAGTGCTTTTGTTATTGGCTCAGCAAGTAAATCTCGAAGAATCTTCACAGCGATTTTATATTATGTAAATCGTAAAGCTTTAAGTCGCTCATTGCTAATTCTAATGGGAGGCATGAGTTCAAATATTATTGCAAATGATCCAAAGTACTTAAAATGGGTAAGTAAATACAAACAGGTATACGTTGAAACTGAAGGGATGAAGTCTGAATTAACTGACGTAAATTTAAAAAATGTATCTGTATTTCCAAATTGTAGAGTACGGCCTAAAGAAAAATTAGATATAAATATTAAGAGTAATCAAAAGATAAAATGTCTCTTTTTCTCCCTGATATCAAAGGATAAGGGTGCTGATATAGTTATTGAAACAGCTAATTTGCTTAAGAAGCGAGGTATAAATTTTACAATAGACTTCTTTGGACATATAGAAGAAAAGTATAAACTTGAGTTTGAAGCTGCACTTAAAAAGTCAGGTCAAATTAATTATTGTGGTGTATTTCGTGCAGATAAGGATAATGTTTATAAAAAATTACAAGAATATGATTTGTTATTATTTCCTACGAGATGGAAAGCTGAGGGTGTGCCTGGTATTTTAGTCGAATCTAAGATTGCTGGGTTACCAGCGGTAGTAAGTGATTTGAATTATAATGCCGAAATTATTGAGGATAGTAAAACGGGAATTGTACTTAAAGAAAACACCTCGTTTGAATTAGCTAATGTAATTGAAAGTCTATACAAAGATAGAAGGTGGTTAATTCAAATGCAACATGATTCAAAGGTTTCCAGTGAGGGTTATTTAATTGAAAATCACATTAAGGATATAGTTAATATGTTCAAATGAAAATTTTCTTAGGAGTTAATTGAGTTTTTTTTTATTCATTTCTTTTATATAATCTAAGTCCAAATAGGATTGGGATATATGGTTATTTTTTTATAGGAAAATAACTTTAGTAAGGTCAAATTGTAAACGTTGAGGTGAAATGATATGAACGCAATTGATATTTATCGGCTAGGAAACTGGTGTTATAAGAGGAAAATTCCATTTGTACCAAAAATAAGTTGGATTTTAAATTTTCTAGTATTTAACTCACATATTCCTTATTCTGCAACTATAGGTAAAAACACAAAATTTGCCTATGGTGGAATTGCCTGTGTGATCCATAACCGAGCTATTATTGGAGCTAATTGTATTATTGGAAGTAATGTAACAATAGGAGGTAAGTCTCGTAAAATTGGAGTTCCGATTATTGGTGACAACGTCTACTTATCGACTGGGTCTAAAATCCTTGGAGATGTTAAGATTGGAAATGGAGTAATGGTTGGGGCTAATGCCGTAGTTGTTAAAGATATACCAGATAGATGTGTAGTAGCAGGTGTCCCAGCGAAAATAATAAAAGAAAACATAAATATACAAGATTATATTTAGGATACTACTATTTTCATTTTTTCCTGAAGAAGAAAATGAGCATTATGTAATGTGTATTAGGGGGCAAAAGTATAATCATGTTTTATATATACTATAAAGATAAATTAAATTCAAGGCAAAATAAGCCATTTATAGATTACTTTATTAAAATTAAGGATAAAATTAAGATCGTATCAAATGCAAAAGAAATTACTATTGACTTATCAGAGATAACATATATTTTTGTAGGAACCATGGAATTTTTTGATGTTTTCTTTAAATACTTTTTTAAAAAAAATGTAAAAATAATTTATCGATCAAGAGGGGTAGCTCCTGAAGAAAGTTTCTATAGGAATAAATCTAAGTTAAGATATATTGCTTTAAGCATAATAGAGCTAATTGTGGCCAGTTTTTCTAAACATATTATAGTTGTATCAGAAAATCATAAAAATCATTATATAAAAAAATATAGGATTAACCAAAATAAAATTAGTGTAGTTCATAATTATTTAACTAGTGAGAGTTATAAATTCAAAAAAAATAATTATAATAAAATGGAAGTTGTATATGTTGGTGGCTTAGCAAAATGGCAAAAAATAAATGAAATAAAAAATTTATTTGAACAACTTAACATTGAAAATAAAGAAATTTCATTTTTAATATGTACGAATAAGGAAAATATGAGTACTGCTAAAACTATCTTTAAGAATGTTAGTAATATATCTTTCGAAAGCTATGATAATTATAATGACTTAATTAACAGGATTTCTCAATGTACTGCTGGAGTAATTCTAAGAGATTCCAATATAGTAAATGAATGTTCCTCACCCTTTAAAGTTTGTGATTATTTAAGTGCACAATTACCAATTATTATGACTAAAAATATTGGAGATTATTCTAATATCCTAAAAAATAAAAGATTTGTATTTCAACTTGATAATACTTTCTCAAAGGAAGTAATTATTGAGTTAGACTCCTTTATAAAAAAGTCACTTGAGGATAGAATACAGATAAAAAAAGAAATGAGTCAATTTACAATAAGAGAACTTGATGCCGAAGTGGAAATAAAAAATGCAGTATATAAATTAAAGAAACTTCAATAAGGAAGGTTAAATATGCAATTAGTTAGTATTATTGTTCCTATATATAATAGTGAAGTTTATCTCGATAAAACTATTACAAGTATTTTAAGCCAAACTTATAAAAATCTAGAAATATTATTGATTAATGATGGCTCAATTGATAATTCTTTAGATATAATTACACGTTATAAAAATAAAGATAGTAGGATAAAAGTATTCTCACATCAAAACTCGGGTCAAAGTTTTACTAGAAATAAAGGAATTGAGAATTGTACTGGTGACTTTCTAGTTTTTCTTGATTCTGATGATTGGATTGAAGAGCATTTTATAGAAAAAATGTATACAAAAATATCAGAGGGGAAATCAGATATAGTTGTTTGTGATTACTATATAAGCTATCCAAATGAAACAAAAAAGATGTCTTATAATCTTTCTGGTTACTTTAAAGGTGATGAGTCGTTTAGATTAATGTTAAATAGTGAAATATCACATACTTGTTGGGGGAAAATGTATAAAACCTCACTAATCAAAAAAAGCAAAGTATTTTTTCCAGTAGGAAAAACAAATGAGGATTTATTTACTGTTTCAATTTGGTTTTTGTTAGCAAAAAAAGTCACTTTTTTAAATGAAGCTCTTATAACTTCAAGAGATAGAGAAGGGTCAATAACAAATTCATTTTCTCAAAAATTTATTGATTTACTATTTATTTTAAAGTTATTAAAAGATTATTTAATTGAAAAAAAATTATATCAAAAATTTGAAAATGATTACAAAAAAAAGTACCAAAAAATGATTTTGTATTTGGCTAATTATGGAGTTAGAATGAAAAGAATTGATTTTATAAAAGAAGTTATAAGAATGTCAAATGTTCCTATTGGACAATTTAATAAAGAACTTTTAACCACTAAAGAGAAAGTTGCGGTCAGTCTATTAAGCAAAGGTGTTATAGTTTATTATCTATTTACTAGGATCTATTATAAGTTATACGCTAAACATGTTTTTATAGTGAAATAAAATTAGTTATTAAGACCAACTCAACTAATTTCAAAAATGTTTAATTATTTGTTGTATAAATAGGTGAACTAACTTGATTATGATAAAAAATTTATTTAAAGGTAGTTTTATTAAAAATGTATTGTTAATTACAGGTAGTACTGCTTTTGCTCAAATAATAAGTATTAGCTTATCCCCTATAATTACTAGAATTTATCCCCCGGATGAGTATGGAATATTAACAGTTTATACTTCTTTATTAACTGTAATTGCGGTCATTGCTTCGCTTAAGTATGAAATGGGGATACCTATTGCTGCTGATGATAAAAAAGCAGTAAATTTATTAGGTTTAAGTTTAATTACTTTATTTGTTGTTACTTTATTACTAACTGTAATCCTTTTTTTGTTTGGTGATGTAATTTTAGGACTTTTAAATGGAGACGTTCTAATAGAATATAAGTTTTTAATTCCTTTAGGTGTATTTTTTATAGGAATTTACAATATCTTTACTCAGTGGTCGTATAGAAGACAAGATTATAAATCTATTTCAGCTACTAAAATAAGCCAATCTATTTTTCAAAATTTAATTAATATTAGTTTGGGCCTGTTGAAATTAGGTCCAATAGGACTTATTATAGGAAGGATTTTTGGACAGGGAGCAGGTATCACTACTTTGTCAAAACCCTTCATAAATAAGGAAAAACAACTAATTAGTGCTGTAAACTTAAAGTCTATAATATGGTGTGCTAAGAGATACAAAAGATTTCCTATATATTCTGCCCCTGGTCAATTTTTGAATATCGTCGGACTACAACTACCTGTACTATTTATGACATCAATTTATGGAAGTGGAGTAATTGGATTATATGGATTGGCTAATACCATTGTAAATATTCCAATGAGTTTAATTGGTAATTCTATAGCAGATGTATTTTATGGAGAGGCGTCCAGGATAGGTAGAAGTGACCCCCGAAGATTAAAAGATCTTTCGATAAAACTTCTAAAAAAATCAGTTTTAATTGGGTTATTCCCATTAATTGTGATGTTTTTATTTGGTCCTAATTTATTTGCTTTAATTTTCGGTGAGAGTTGGTATAAAGCTGGTGAATTTGCTAGGATAATTACTTTTTTAGTATTCACTAGACTTATTTTTACACCCATTACTAGGATATTTAATATTTATGATAAACAAAAAGAGTCCCTTATCTTGGATGGATTAAGAGTTTTCTTAGTTTTAATAGTCTTTGGTGTTTCTGAAGGATTGACACTAAATTCATATTGGTCGATAGGTATTTATACAATTACTATGTCATTTGTATATTTGATTTCATATTTATATGCACATATGGTTTTAAATAGTAAAATTAAAGAGTATTAGAAAAATTCTAATTTGCAGCATAAAAAACATAGATTTCTATTTTAAGGGGAAGTCACAAATATGTGCTATTTTTCCTTTTTATTTTTTTTAAAACAACGGTAAAATGTTCTCTATTTTAATTTCAAAAGAAATATATGTCTTAAGGAAAAATCAATAAAAACTGCTTATTGTAATTTAACTATGAGACATAGCATATTAGGAATAAGTTAGAAAAGAGGCACATAAATTTGGATACACAATATACTAAATTAAATATAACAAAAGGCGGAACACTGAAAGAAGCGCCTTTTTTTCTTTGGATTATAATCTTTATTTATATATACTCATTATTTGCATTTAGTAGGGTAAAAGCTCTTTTTTCTTTTTCTATTGAAGGCATGAGCACTACTAATGAAATTTGGCTATTACCACTTTTATGCTTATTAATCTTCTTAAATAAAAGGTTCAATTTCTATGATAGGATTTATAAATATAATATAAAATTTTTAATTTTAATTTTTATGTATATTTTTATTATCGCCATTGGTGGTTTTCATACTAATTCCTTAGAACAATTTTTTTATGCTGGATTGTTATTCATTGTCCCGATGCTTATTTTCTTTCCTATTTCAAGATGTAAAAGTGAACATATAGCTTTTCTCATTAAATTTTTTATTGTTATTTGCTTAATATATGCAATACTTACTATTTTGGTTTCAACTAATTTTACCTTTTTTATGAATTTAGTAGGTAATGAGGGAGACATATATCAAAATAATACTCAGGTAAGAGCACCCATGATGTTAGGTTCGAGTATCGCCGTTAGTTATTATTTTAATTTAACATTGCCATTATGCTTTTACATGTATATGACTAGTTTCGAAAAAAAGTGGAGGATTATATCAGGAACAGCAATTATGGTTATAATTGTTGCTACCTTTATGCTATTATCAAGAGCAGCTTCAATATGTATGATCTTTATAATTTTTTATTATGTTTTTTTTATCAGTACAAATCGAAAAAAATTAGGAAGGAAATTATTAGCTATACTTTTAATTATTGTAGCTGTGGTTTATGCATACCTAACATTCGATTTAACGAGGATTTTGGAAGAGTTAAACTTTTCTGGTAATTCCGCAAAAATGAGAATTGAATCAAGTAACCTTGGGATATATATTTTTACTCAATTTCCTATATTCGGATCAGGGATAGGTAGGTTCTTTGAAAGAAAATATGAAAACAGCTATATTACTGTTGATGGTATTGGTGGTTTAATTGACCCTCATAATATGTATGTTCTTATATTAAGTGAATTAGGAATTGTTGGTCTAATAATTACCTTAATCTTATTTTTTAATTTATTTAGAAGATTTTCTTATATTAAAGATAAAATTTTAAGAAAAACTGCCTTTATAATTCTACTTGCCTTTTTATTTGATGCATTAGGTGGTTCTCATTTATTTATTAATATTAGTTTTGCAACTATATTCTGGATGTATATGGGGTTATTTAATGCTGTTTATATAAAAGGTAGGCAGGTCTAGAAGATGTAGTTAAGTCTTGAATGATTATTAATCTGGCAAAAGATAATACCGACAAATAATTTTTATGTATTGTGAGAAAGAATTAAATTTAAAGTTCTATCCCTTATGTTCATGGTAATTAATGGATATCCAACTATCTAACCAGTTTTACGAACTTATTGGAATCCATAATTTTGTAATAAATGCAAACTAAATAGAATAAAGGCGGAGGAAGATGAAAGAAATTCAAATAAAATTTTCATTAATCCAGGTTTTTAGAGGGATTGCAGCTTTACTAGTCTTAATACATCATGGTGCTTATACAGGAGAAGAATATTTAAATTATGAATATTTAAATGGTATCTTTAAAGTAGGGTGGATTGGTGTAGATTTCTTCTTTATATTAAGTGGGTTTATTATTTATTATGTACATTCTAAGGATATTGGTATAAAAACCAAAATGAAAACTTTTATTCTTAAGAGGTTCATTAGGGTTTACCCAATATATGGTATTATGACGACGTTCTTACTATTTTTGTTTTTTATTGTCCCAAATTGGGGAGTCGGCTATGAGACAAGTATAGACGTAATTATAAAGTCATTCTTACTATTCCCACAGGAACATGCTCCTATCATAAGTGTTGGATGGACCTTAGAACATGAAATATTTTTTTATATAATGTTTAGTCTATTGATCTTTCTGAAACCTAAATATTCCGTAGTTATAGCATCAATGTGGATTATTGGAATAGTTTCAAATTCGGTTGGAATTATTAATTTGGAGAAAAAAATTTTTTTAAACTTTGTTTTCAGTAATTATAATCTGGAGTTTATATTTGGTTGTATAGTTGGATATATATTCTTAAATTATAAAGTTAAGTATAATAAAAGTTTAATTTTAATGGGGATTATTGGATTTATTTCAGGTTGGTATTTTGTTTATCAAGATGACCTAATAAGGTATACGACACTAGCTATCTTAGTTTTTGGCATTTCTTTTTCTCTCATTGTATTAGCAACAGTTAACGTCGAAAAATCTAATAAAATTAAAGTTCCCAAGTTTTTATTAGTGTTGGGCGATGCTTCATATTCAATTTATTTAACTCATTTTTATATTTTACTTTTGCTATTTAAAGTATTATCTAAATTAGAAAGCATTAACCCATTTAATGATTTTATAACCATTACATGTACCTTTATTATAGCAATTATTTTGGGAGTAATGTTTCATATTGTAATTGAGAAACCTCTTATAAATTTTTTAAATAAGAACATTTTAAAACAAAGACCCCCCCTAAAATCTGGGTCAGCAACAAAAGTTGCTTAGTTAGTTACTATCAAGTAGCATCTATCCCCTAAGAGAAACCATTAAACATTTATATTAGCTTTTTGCAAGTAAGATACTAAAAGGAATAGCATAATAGATTTTTTAATTAAGATAAAAAGGGGGAATTGATATGGCAATATTAATTACAGGAGGAGCAGGATACATTGGCTCTCATACTGTTAAATATTTTTTGGAACAAAATGAAAAAGTTGTGGTAGTAGATAATTTGCAGAGTGGACATAGGAAATCAGTAAACATAGAATATTTCTATCAGGTTGATCTTAGAGATAGAGTAGCTTTAGATAAAGTCTTCAAAACCCATACTATTCATGCTGTCATTCATTTTGCTGCTAACTCCTTAGTTGGAGAAAGTATGCAAAAGCCTTTTGAATATTATCACAACAATGTTTATGGAATGATGTGTCTATTAGATGTCATGAAAGAAAACAATGTAGCTAAGATTGTATTTTCATCTTCTGCAGCCACCTATGGTGAGCCAAAAAATATTCCTATTCTTGAAGAGGATGAAACCATTCCAACTAATACCTATGGTGAAACAAAGCTTGCTATGGAGAAAATGATGAAATGGTTTGATAAAGCCTATGGAGTAAAATATGTATCTTTACGGTATTTTAACGCAGCAGGTTCACATGAAAGTGGAGAAATTGGTGAAGACCATAATCCTGAAACCCATCTAATTCCGCTTATTCTAGAAGTACCTCTAGGCAAAAGAGATAAAATATTTATTTTTGGGGAGGACTATCCTACGGAGGACGGAACATGCGTAAGGGATTACATCCATGTCATGGACTTAGCTTCTGCTCATTATTTATCTTTACAGTATTTAAGAGATAATAATTCAAGTGAAATATTTAATCTGGGTAATGGGAATGGTTACTCGGTAAAAGAAGTTATCAATGTGGCAAGAGAAATTACAGACAACCCTATACCATCTATCCTAAAAGAGAGAAGAGCCGGTGATCCGGCGGTATTAATTGCGTCATCAGAAAAGGCTAGAAGATTATTAGGTTGGGAGCCAAAGTTCAGTTCATTAGAGAAAATTATTATGGATGCATGGAATTGGCATAAGAATAATCCTAATGGATATTAAGTATAAACAGCTCCATAACGCTCTTAAGTTATAATTTAAAGTGATATTAATTAGTCTTAGATAAATATTAATATTCTAAGGGTAGCATAAATGCCAGTGTGCCTTACTCCGGGTACGGTGGAGTAGTAGAGTGTGGG
Source organism: Bacillus sp. ISL-47 (assembly GCF_018613175.1). Classification (NCBI taxonomy): domain Bacteria; kingdom Bacillati; phylum Bacillota; class Bacilli; order Caryophanales; family Bacillaceae; genus Bacillus; species Bacillus sp. ISL-47. Next base: position 36,590 of record NZ_JAGGQS010000039.1, read on the forward strand.
GAATTTCATAACAAAAAGAGGCTGGGACATAGCTAGCTTCTAATAATGAAAAAGGTGAATTTGAGCTTGCTCAAATTCACCTTTTTCTATTTTTAGGAGTATGACATTCTGTTATCTTAGTGGTTGGCTGTAAACGATAAACTAGAATCAACAGTTTTCCACAAATTTAGATAAACAGATTTCAACAAATAAGAATCAACAGTTTATCTTAATTGATCCGCTTTCTATATACTTAAAGCAGTCTATGGAAAGTGAGGAACAAACAGGAGTGGAAAGATTGATGATTTACAACGAGGTTCATAGGCTTCGCAGCGAGGGTTTTACAAATAGCGCGATAGCTAGAAAATTAAAGATTTCTAGGAATAGAGTAATAGAATATGGAAAGATGTCACCAGAAGAGTTTTACTCGTTTGCTATATCATTACAAAGCAGAAGTAAAAAGCTAGATCCCTTTCGAGAGAAAATCATTGAATGGTTAAAGGAACACCCTGACTTATCAGGAGCTCAAGTATTGGACTGGTTGGGGGAGAAATTAGACGTTAGTTCTGTTTCAGAAGGAACTGTGAGGAACTATGTCAATGAGCTACGTGAAGCGTATCATATCCCCAAAATGGTATCTGAGAGAAGTTATAGTACAGTACCCGATCTTCCGATGGGTCAACAGTTACAAGTAGATTTTGGTCAAGTAAAGGTCGCTACAACGAATGGAACATTTAAACGGCTCTACTTTATTGGATTCGTTTTGGCCCATTCTAGATACAAATATGTAGAATGGCTAGACCGACCGTTTCGAGCATCAGACCTTATTAGAATGCATGAGAATGCCTTTCGTTTTTATGGGGGCATGTCTATTGAAATCGTCTATGACCAAGATCGATTACTCGCTGTTAGTGAAAACGCTGGTGACCTTATCATGACAGTGGAATTCACTAAATATCAACAGACAAGAAAGTTTAAGGTCTACCTATGCAGAAAATCTGATCCAGAGTCCAAAGGAAAAATAGAGCAGGTAGTGAAATACGTAAAGAATAATTTTGCGAAGAACCGCACTTTCGATAATCTACTAGATTGGCAGGAATCTAGTATGAGTTGGTTAAAGAGAACAGGAAATTACAAGGTACATCATAATACGAAAAAGAGACCTGTCGAGGTGTTCGCCCTGGAAAAGCCACACCTACAACCGGTCTCCGGTACTTACATTTTTGAAGATATCTTAGATACCAGTATAACAAGAACTATAAACAAAGACAATGTTATCCGGTTTGATGGGAACAGGTACAGCGTACCTCGTGGTACTTACCGAAAAGGAGCTCCCAATATAGCTTATGTCGAGACAGATACTGAGTATCTATACATACGACTGCAGCAAACTGGGCAACCACTAGCAAAACATAAAATTGCACAAGGAAGTGGTGCTGTTATTTCAGACCCTTCCCATCGGGAACGTGAACAATCTAAACGGGATCAATTAATACAGCAAATCAAAGAAATGTTAATCGATAAACAAGCTGCAAATTGGCTAATTGAAATTCTCTCTAATCAATATCCACGCCATATGGTAGATCAACTTAAAGTTGTTCAATCTGTCATTTTGAAATATCCATCTTTCATTGATGAGGCACTTAGTGAAATGAGACGCTTGCGCTTGACTAGTGCAAATGATCTTAGGGATATTGCCATCACTTTAGAAATCCAGAGCCGAAAGAAACATAAAGAAACTGGAATCCTGAATGAGAAATATAAGACTTTAGTTGCCCCCGAACGAAGAGAAGACATTTATTTAAGTGTCCTTCAGGGAGGAGCAAACCAATGAGCCAACCTTACGAATCACTTCAGGATAAATGTCGAACCTTACGTCTGGCTGAGACAGCCAAGGAATTACCCTCTCTTTTAAGGGAAGCTGAAGCAAAGGGATGGACCTATCATGAATTTATCCATGAGTTTCTTAGCCATGAAATGCGTTGTAGGGAAAGAAAAAACAGTGAAAGATTAATGAAGTGGGCTGAGTTTCCAGAAGCTTTAACATTTGAGAACTTTCGACTTGAGGAACAGACAGCGATTGGAGAAAAACAGCTGAATATTTTAAAACAATTATCATGGGTCGATGAGTATTTTACCTTAATTATGATGGGACCAACGGGTGTCGGCAAGACCCATCTATCAACTGCCTTAGGTATCCACGCTATTGAGCGTGGATACCAGGTTTCTTTTATATCAATGGATCGTTTAATTTATGTATTGAAATCAAGAGAGTATATCAGTAAATCTAAAACAAGGTACAACCGTATTATTAAATCTGATCTGATTATCATCGATGATGTCATGTATATGGCTTATGAACCACAAGATGCCCATTTATTCTTCCAATTTATATATGAGATGTATGACAAAGCTGCATTTATCCTTACATCTAATAAAGGTCCTGGAGAATGGGGAAAGTTCCTTGGGGATACGACACTTACGACAGCCATACTAGACCGACTCCTTCATCGGAGCGAAATTTTGACTTTCAGCGAAGAACAGGACAGTATCAGAATGAAATACAGAAAAGCATTATTTGATAATCAGAGTGTTGAATCTTAATTGATGAAAACTGTTTAATCTTATTTACTAAAAACTGTTGATTTCTACTTGACGGTTACATTGGCAGTGAATTTTCTTAAATTCACCGCCATTAACGCGAGGCCCATTTCGTTTTCCGCCTTCGATTTTCCTCGGGAAAAAAGGTGCCTGACCCCACATACGCTGAAGTGTTAAAGACTTGGCATTGATAAGCTAGTTTTTTTGTATAGGATATTGACGGATGATGAGAGGTGATTTAATATTTATGTATAGAACATATGTTCCTTTACTTTATTTTAAAGGGGGAGGTATAATGCCAAGGCCACATCGGATTTGGTATCCGGGTGCAATATATCATATTGTTGCCAGAGGAAATCGCAGAGCAGCGATTTTTCATGATCATGTGGATTTTCAAACGTATTTGGGCATTTTGGAAGATGTCCGGAGTATGATGCCTTTTATTTTACATTCCTATTGCCTCATGACCAACCACTTACACCTTCAGCTAGAAACTCTTAATCACCACATTCAGTATATCATGAAAGAAATGCACTCCCGTTATGCAGTATACCTTAATCAGCGTTTAAGAACAGACGGCCATGTTTTTCAGGTGTTTTTGTCAATATGAAATTGAGCCAGAGCGATCACTGAATATTGCCATCAAAAAGTGCCACTATTGCCAAATTTCAGAGCCACTTATGACAAAAAATAGAGCCACCATAGCCACATTGAGAGCCACCTCCTTTTGCCTATCCTCCTAATCACAGATATACTACATTTAAATAAATAGTTTTGGGGAAGGGGACATTATTTGGTCACCGTCCAGAAAGCAACCGGTTTTTTCCCTTACACGAGGTTAAGTGCGATGAGGAATTGCTCCGTAATTGGATGGATACTAATCCTGTGGGACTCGCTATGAAGAATAAAAAGGCTAGTTTAGCTGAATGGGATATGTATAATTTCAGTGAATGGCTTAGGGTTTTGGGGACTGCTTATGAAGATGGGATAGATGAATAAACCAAAATCACTAGATTACAAGAAGAAAGTAGCTGAGTTAAAGCTAAAAAACAATGAGTTAGAACAGAAAATTATCAACTGCTTTCCAAATCGGATTTTTTAACTTTCTAACCGATGAATAATTCCAAGGCCTCCTACCCAATCTGGATTGGTAGGAGGTTATTTTTTATGGTATTCCCAAGAGGTTAATCCTATCCCTTTATTCCATGTCGTTCTCTCATTGAGACTTCACCATCGATGAAAATGTTGTAGGAATCGTGGATAATCCGGTCCAATATTGCATCAGCCAAAGTAGCTTCCCCTATTTTTTCGTACCAGCCCTGTGTATCGAACTGAGAACAGAAAATGGTGGATGCCACCTGATGACGGGATTCTATGATTTCCAGGAGATCTCGGGCTTCATTTTCCCTAAGTGAAGTAAGGAGCCATTCATCTAAAATGAGAAGGTCAACCTTTCGGTAAGACTTCATGACTTTTTGATAGATTCCTTCGCCTCTGGCCACAGCTAATTCTTCCAAAAGATCGGGAAGACGAACATATTTGACTGTATAAAATTGGCGGCAGGCAGCGATCCCAAAGGCGCACGCGAGGTAAGACTTTCCGTTTCCGGAAGCTCCCTTGATGATAAGATTGTGTTTCCCTTGGATATATTCGGATGAAGCGAGTCTTAGAATTTGTGTTTTATCAAGCCTTCGGTCTGCGTGATATTCTATATCTTCAACACAGGCATTGGGATAACGGAAGTTAGCCCCCTTGATAAGTCGATTTAGCTTATTGTTTTTACGGCGTGACCATTCAATATCTACCATCAGTCCAAAGCGGTCCTCAAAAGATAACTCTTTGAACTGCTCATTCCGGAGTTGTTCGTTGAATTGTTCTGCCATGGCGTTTAACCGCATCTCATGAAAAAAGGTGCCTGACCCCACAAACGGTGAAGCATTAAAGTGTTTATGGCATCATAAAATTGTAGGTTATGGCATTTAATTTGTGCAGACCCATAGGGGCCTGCACAAATTAAAAAAAGCCACTTGTCAACATTCCCAAATACACATACACTTCCTGTTGGGTACAAAACGTGCAGGAGGTATTAAGGAGATGTTGGCGGTGGCCGAAATTAATTATATCAGACATGAAGTTAACTTTAAAGGCTGCGGATATTCATGTGTGGCTAAAATAATGGGGAGAGAACCCAGAACCGTTAAGAAGTATGCAGATATGGACGACTTCAACGAAAAGCCTATTAAGAAACTGACTAGGACAGCTCCGGTGTTAGGACCAGTGAAAGCCATACTCGATGATTGGATCAAGGAAGATCAAAAAAAGAAAAAGAAGTTTCGTAGGACAGCCAAGAGAATGTGGGAATTATTAAAGGAGCATCATGATTTTAAAGGTTCCGACCGTACGGTCAGGGATTATGTTTCCACTAGAAAGAAGGCTTTCCTAAATGAGGCAAATGATCCAGCTCTTCCACTCGAAGCTAAACCAGGTACTGCCCAGGTGGATTTTGGAGAAGCTCCTTTTGTTTACGGAGGAGAAGAGATTGTCTTGCCATACCTTGTATTGTCCTTCCCTTTCAGTAATGCTTTTTATTTTCAAGTATTTCCTTCCCAAAATAGGGAGTGCTTTCTTGAGGGGATGAAGAGAGTTTTTCATCATATGGGCGGAGTGCCGAAAACCATACGGTTTGACAACCTTTCCCCGGCGGTGAAGAAAATACTGCCAAATGGTGAACGGCAATTAACCGATGAATTCCAGAACTTCGTTCTGCACTACGGTTTCGAGTGTGAGTTCTGTAATCCTAATAGCGGGAATGAAAAAGGGCATGTAGAAGCAATGGTCAAGTATATCAGGAATAACTTCCTCCTCCCCGGACTTCATGTCATCGAACTGGATGAGTTGAATAAAGAGCTATGGGGAAAGGCAGAAAAGGACCGTAAAAGGAAGCATTACCAAAAGGAGTGGAAGATTGAGGAACTCTTCGAGGAGGATAAGGATGCCTTCCTCCTATTGCCGGTAAAAGAATACGAATGTGTCAGGTACGAGACCCTGAAAGCCGATAAATACGGATATATTAAGCTGGACCTTAATCTATATTCGACTTCACCAAGATATGCACTTAACAAGGTACTCGTAAAAATATCATATAGCAGGGTGGATATTTTGAACGATGACCATCAACTTGTAGTAAGCCATTCCCGTCTATATGGCCAATATAGAAAGTCCATGAAATGGCAGCCGTACCTAAACTTGATGGCCAAACGGCCTACGGCACTTAAATATACTAGTTTTTATGACCAGCTTCCGGAAGAGTGGAAGAACTATTTCGGATCCTGTACTGTAACTGAAAAGCCGGAGGCACTGAAACTATTATCGATAATCTTAAAGGATCACGATTTCAGCGTTATTACCAAAGCCTTGGTCATCGCTTCTGAACATGGACATCCCTCCGTGGATGCCATTAAACAAGTATTCTATCAACTTATTAACGGTCGTGGAATCAGAAGTGAACTAAGCTCAAAAAGGTCGTTGCCTCAACTGCCGGAAGCAACGCGAGGCTTAGATCATTATGATCAACTCCACAAAGAGGTGCAGCATAATGAATGACCAAATAAAATCTTATGCTAAACGGTTAAAGCTAAGTTGGATCAAAGAGCATTTTGATGAAGTAGAAGCTTCGAGTAATCAAGAGTATTTACTCAAACTTTTTGAAGCCGAAATCCGGCAGCGTGAAGAGCGCAGGCTAAATCTCCTGTTAACCCAGGCTACCCTTCCAACGGTGAAAGGAAAACCGTTTGATTGGAATGAGGTTCAGGTTCCGCCAGGAATGACAAAGGAGAACCTTTTAAATGGAGAGTTCATGGAAAAGCAAGAGAATGTTATTTTCTACGGAGGAGTAGGAGTCGGCAAAACCTATCTAGCTACGCTAATCGGCTTGAATGCCATACATAAGTTTGGCAAATCGGTAAAGTTCTACACAGTGGCAGGATTAGTAAATCGACTTCTTGAGGCGAATGAAAAAGGCACTCTGCCAAAATTATTCAAGCAACTAGAAAAGCTGGATTTATTAATTCTCGATGAACTAGGTTACATTCCTCTACATAAACAAGGTGGAGAGTTATTATTCCAAGTTATTTCAATGTGCTATGAGGCAAAAAGCATCATTATCACCACTATTCTTCAGTTCGGTCAATGGAACCATGTCTTTGGCGATCCCATCTTAACGGAAGCAGTCATTGACCGACTGATCCATCATTCTCATCTGGTAGTTTTCAATGGCGATAGTCATCGCTATAAAGAGTCTTTATTACAGAACTAGATATACTGTTGGCAGGTGGCTACATTTTTAACTGCCGTTTCGTGCATTTTTTGCTTGCCAAAAACAGCATTAAAGACTAGCTTGGCGTTGCTGAGCTAGTTTTTTTTATGTAGGATATTGACGAATGGTGAGAGGGGATATAAAAAAACTTAACGAACATACATTTCTTAACGTTATTTGAAAGAGGTTTTATGATGCCATAAACAAGCCAATCAAATATTAGTAGAAACACTATCGCAGCAATTTATCAGTTTGAGGAAAAAGATAAGGTTTACATTAAAGAAATCAGAAATTGGGATAACTATCCTCATCTTAATAAATCTTGCTCCCTAGAAAATAAGGAGAAAACGAGATTGCTATACCCTGATTTATACGAGGAAATAAAAGATAAAAATATTAGCGTCTTCTACACAGACAAAAAAAGAGAGGAAATAACATTTTAACTTATAAAGTTTTTATATCGGTGGCTGAAAAAGATTAAAAGAAGGGGACTGTCCCCACATTAAAAGAGAGTGGTCTGATTCCATTTACAAATTAATGTTATCGAGAACCATGGATTCTAAAGATCGAGGATAACATTTCCATTTTATATAACGTGTATTCCGCCTTTTTCTTGCTGGTGTTTAGAAGCGTGGAATGATTAAAGGGACTAAATCGAGTGTGGAGGATGGGACCTGCTGAAAGCAAAGGTAAAATATCTAAGCCAAGTCGAGAACACAGGTCATTGGATAATACAAGTATGTTCAGCAAAGAGAACCTAACCCTATTGTTAAATGTATGGATTAACATATAATGAATTTAGATTCTCTTTGTTTATTGAGTTTGTACAGGCAATAGTTTTAAGCGAACTAATTTAAGTTTTAATTTATATTTTCATTAATAAATGCTTTGAAAGATTCCGGAGAGTAGTCTTGAGCTATGTAAACTTTTACGTACTTCATTATTTCAGGATCTTTAATTGTATTAGAAAGTCTTTGGTATATTCTATCTAATTCCATATTTGATTCATTTATAATGATTACTAAGTAATTTTCCTTTTTAGATAATTGATTGTACTCTCTTAAATTATCAATTAGCCTTGAATAGATACTTGTATTCATACTTCTTAGACTAAGTTTTACTTCAAAAAGAATATCGGGTTTTGTTTCTTGGCTATTTAACATAAAAAAGTCAGCATAAAACCGGTTTTTTTTAGTAGAGGAGATTGAATAATATTTTGTAACTTTATAATTGGAGTGTTCAAATACTCTTCTAGTTAAATAGTAATAGTAGCTCTCTAAAAGCTCTGATTCAAAACGGCTGGATTGTATATTTGATTCTTGTAAAATGTTAACCTCTTCAGCTGATAACGAGATGTTGCTGCTAAGTTTCTCGCTAATTAACTGAAGGCTATTTAATCTTTTAATATTTTTTGTCCAGTTTTGGCTTAAGTATTGATTTTCAACTAATTTTTTTACTTTGTCTTCCATCGAGTCCGTAACTTCAATACTATTCATATAATGAGATAAATGATTTATTAGCTGTTTAATATTATTAATATTATTAATGAATTTTGAGTTATAACTATTCGGATTTTGGTGATTTTCTTGTATTGTTATCTCATAAGTAAATAAATATTTATCGGATTCTTCTCCTGCTGGCTGAGTAATCTGTGACAGCACATTAGCCTCTAATAATCTGTCCTTCAGAAGTTCTGCCAGATCTGTAAGAAGCGTGGTATACCGTGAAAGATAAGGGGGTAAATCGTTTTGATCCGTACCCATTATATCTTCTAATGTAAATGGTACATCTCTCTTTTTTATTATTATCTGCAGCCATCGATGCAATTGAAAAGAGAAAAAATCCTTTATACCATCGCTGTATTTATCATAGCTTTCTTCTAATTCATTACTCTCTATTTTTTCAATAACCTCTAGACATCTAGCCAGTACAATATTTTTTTCATCTTGATCCGTTATTTCAAGATAAGGATTATTATTTCCATCCCATTTTATTTCTTGGCGCAAAAGGTTAATAAACCTTCTTGGTAAACGATTTGATATAAGGGTTAAGGCAGAGATGTAGTTAGAAACCGTGTCATTAACTAACGTATCTTTATCAGTAATTATCTCGCCAGCTATCTTTTTGAATGTTTCAGCATCTGAAAGTGGGATATGTATGATATTAGAAAATAAACTGGAGAGAATTGAATCATCCTCAACCGGAGAATGATCATATTTATAGTATAATTGCTGGCCGGCAATTATAATAAAAGAGGCTAAACCGCTCAGCATTAAGAACTTTAATTCACTAATAATATTTTCAACACCAAGTATATCAATCTTATCTAATTCATCAAGAACAATAACAAACTTTATATCTTTTTCGTTAAGTTCTTTCAAGATTTCTGTCAAACGGTGTTCTGCTATTTCTTCATCATAGAGACTTTGTCTATTAAGAACATGTTTATTTATTTGTTCCTTACTCCAGCTTAAATCAAATTTGAAAGCCTCCACAGCTCCCCATATACTTACTCCTATAAAAGTAATCCAATTAATTATTTTTGAAAAAACTTCTTTATTTAAGAGGAATTGACTAAAATCAAAGATTAAGTTTAAAGCAGTCACAATGATGGAAAAGAATAGGATAGTTAGCTTTTTTGCGTTAAAGGTGCTCTTTAATGTACTTTTAGTCTGATTTGAAAGCTCAAAGTTGTTGATAGCAGTTACATCATTAAAAGTTCTTTCATACAACAACCCTAGCTTAGTGGCTAAATCGGGATCTTTTTTACTTAAATCTTTTAAATCTTCCGCAGGTATAGACTCATAAACCGCGCGAATGATTTTTCTTATTAAATAGGGATAGCCGTTGAATTTCGTTAGGTTTAACTTTACAAAGTGAATCTGTTTCTTTTTGTTAGGTTCATTAGTAATCTGCTCTTCAACCTTATTTATAAAAGATGTTTTGCCCGCACCCCTGTATCCAGAGATAAGAATACTGGAACCATCCCCACATAAGACTTCATTTTTTATCTGTTCTACTTTGTCTTTTTCAAAATAAAACATTTCATTATGTACATCTTTGTGAAATGGAACCCCATGTAGTTTTGAATGATTAACTAATATTTTCATTATTAACTCCTCGAGTTTAAAGAAATAAGAGATAAATATATTAATAGAAAAAGCTAACAATATGAGTTTACCATATTTATCTAATTATTGGTGACTTGTATATAAAAATTGATGCCTGTACCCTATACATTTATGGAAATAAAATTAACTGTTCCTATTTTCGAATGGACGTGGGACAATTGCAGCCCTCAATGGGAAGAAGCGAAGTTGAACAGCTTGGTAGAAAGGAAAGCTGGCACAGGGATAAAGGCTAATGGCCGTAAGCAGCCTCCAGTTTCATAGCATGATATAGAACGATTGTTAAAAAATGAGTACCTGACCCCACATACGGTGCAGTGTTAAAGTGATAGGGGCTACTTCTGCAAAGAGAACCTAGTTTTGGGAAAAGTTCTCTTTGCTTTTCTATTTGGCTATTGAGCTATTAGTTAATCATTGTGTTAAGGCATTTAATTTGTACATGAATATTGCCAATGAAATGAACCCTTTGCAATAAATTTTCTCAACTTGTGACACCATTTTGAGCCGATCCTGCCATTTAAAGACCCAGGACTTTAGATCTTCTTAGGTAGAAGGGGTCTGACATACTGGTCTTGCACTACTTTAAAAAATTCCATATTTTCAACGAAATGTATTTACAAGCAATAAAAAACTCCTATTGTAGAAGATGTTGACCTTGTTTTGTTTCCTTAAACAAACAAGTCTTCTGAAAGGAGTTTTTCCAATTGAACAATAAAAGTATAGGGCGACAAATGCTCATTCGTCAATTCTTGTCTCTACTTCCAAAAAGGTATAGTCACAGTGACTCCCTGAAACATGTCGAAAAATCTTTATTGCATTGTAAGTGAATCTTGCTAGACGGCATCTTTTATGTAAGTATGTACTTCGATTTAAATTATGTAATAATAAAGTAAGCGTAAAAACAAAATAGTCGAAGTATGGGTGATAAGAATGAATATGTGTGATCGTTGTCAGGATAAAGTAGCTACAATTATATTAACAGATGATTGGCAGGAGCGGCTTTGTGGTGATTGTTTTAACGATATGGTTTCTGCAGAGATGGGAGTTATGCTAGAGGCTATGCCTGAAGAGATAGCCGTTAACGATTATTCTGGGACTAGAAGAAACTTTACGGTCCAACGGCGGCTTTATCCAAATGGCATATTCTTAGAGGCTGTAGCGGATATAGAATATGGTTACCAGTTTGCTGTTGATGGTGAGCTAGAGTGTAATCAATCCGAGTTATTTCAGAAACTGATTGATAAGGTAAAGCGTGGTGTATCTAAACGATTTATAAAGGTTGGAGAATTTCCGAATGGTCAAAAATATCACTCAATCATTGATGATGAGGTAGTTGGTCGTATTGATCACGATGAGATGAGCTCGTCTGTACCCATGATTGTGATAGATGGACAGCCTTATACATGGGAACAATTAGGTGAGATGGTAAAGAGTTATGAAGGTTTTCAAATTCAAATGAAATTCTTTGATATGACAGATTGAATTACGGCGCCTGACCCCACACACGGTACATAGCTCCACTTCAATATGTATAAAAGTGCAAGACTCTGTATTTTTCCTTTGCAAAGTTCTGCACTATTATTTTGCAGTCCACAATAATATTTTATTTATTGTTTAACGAGTTTCTAAGTCGTACAATGTTTAAAACAAGGGCTGCGTTGAGGTAAGAAAGTTACGGTGATGGAGGAAATACAATTGCAGTTATGGATCTGTCCTGTACTGTAACACTAGCGATATTTCTTTCATCTAATGACCCGCGAATCATCTCAATACGATAAGTATTCACCCCTGGATTCGGAGGTGTATCTGTCCAGGTTATGCTTGGGAAAGAAGTTATTCTAGACCCATCTCCAGAAATTTTCACCTTATTTGTTTCAACTAATACAGTATCAGTCAATATATTAAAAGAGCCTGTAGGGCCTTCTCTTACAAGTCTGAAGAATTCAATATAACTATATCTATCTAATAATCCTGTAATAATAATTGTTTCGAACATTGAATCTATCTTAACTCTTTCACCCGGCGCTGTTGTCATTACTTCAACCTCAATCAAAGGTGTATAAGTGATGACACCGGGTGGAATGGATAGGTCTCCTCTTTCTTGATTAAAAAAGTAAGTGGATCCTGGTCCCGGCAGCCCTTGAGGTCCTTGAATACCTTGCGGCCCTCTTGGTCCGCGAGGACAGATGCATATTTTTATTCCTGATTTTGGATCAGTTGTTTGCGGACAACATCTCTGACAAGGCTGGTCATCCTTAAGCATATAAATCACCCTCATAAAAATTATTAAAATCACCTTGTAAAATAATATGTTAGTGAAATAGAAAAGTATTGGACATCTATTTAATTTCCACTATTGTCTGTGACTTTTACTAATATTATGACGGGATCTTCACAGAAATCAGGTGCCTGACCCTACATCGATAAGTGATAAAGTGTAGATAAATAGTTTTCCCAGCCCCACTCAAAATAAATAAGAGTGCAGGACTCTGCATTTTATTTTTTGCAAAGTTTTTACCCTTTTATTTGGAAGAAAGGGGGCCTGACCTCGGGTTCCGTGAAGTTTGATGATTACAGCCACAAGAATGTACCATCTCTGCCATGTTTTTTACCAGCAGTTGACACGAAATTTACCACTTGCTGCCAACGTGTTTACCAATAGAAAAACGTCAAGAATTTGAAAGTGAAAAGGCCTAATCCTCCTTATTTTTACCGAGGAATTGGGCTTATGGTCTTCCGCAATGAGCCCGATTGTGAAGACAATTTTTCTATTGAATAGTATCGTTGTACAGCGCAACAAAGGAAGCCTTTTAAATCATTTAAAGCTCTCTTAGTTGAAAAACAGAAGTAACCTTTTAGTGTCTTCTATAGTTCATTGTTAGAACAATGTGATAAATGATAAATCCTATCGTTAGACCTGGTACTAAAGAAAGTATAGGTAGAATTACTGGACCGAATACGACACCCATTATTTTTAGTTTTGTTGAAAAAATCAACCCAATTGTTATAAAAAAAGCACCAAATACAAAGGGGATATACGAATATGGATTTATTTCTCCTTCTGCATCCCTATATGCATCCCACATGGCAAACATATACAAACAAGGATAGAACATAAGCCATTGAAAATTTGTAACATCAATGGCTTTTTGTATTTCTCCTGTAAATGAATAGATAATCGCTAAGTTGAAGTTACTTAGTACATTTACAAGAAATTCTAAAAGAATTAATATACTCCCTTTAAATAACCTTCTATTTAAGAACTGACCAAACCCTGGTAATGCTATGCTCCATAGTAAAGCCTCATGTTTTTTAGGTTTCTTATAACAGCTCACCCCATATCACTCAATTCATCTTTTGTTTACGGTCCTCCATTTGAGGTGGCTCTTCCATCCAACCATTTTTAATCATGATTTTCGCACCCTTATGAGCATATTCAAAAATATCTTTCATAAAAATCGTATTTTTGGCGGGCAAGTCATTTCGTAAACTAAAAGCAGTTCCGAGTGAATTGCTTCCCAATGAAAAACTACAAAAAAGACTTGTACAATACATCATTAGCTTATCAGAAAATGGAGCCACTGTTGAATTAGTCGCATTCCCTCCTGGGGTTTGAGGAATTGAAAGATTTGTTTGAATCATGACTTCACTTATTTCTTTTATAATACCTTTAGCAAGCTCTGCACCTTCATTAAAGAACTTTTTCACCTCAGTATCATTAGCACACTGACCAAAACCTAAGATCATCTGCAATCCTGAAAGATTTGATTCAATAGCTTTATGAAGGTGAGCGACCTCTACCGTATTCAATGTTCTTTTTTGACTAAATGGATTAAGAGCTATCCCACCTAAATAACTATTATTTTTAATAAACTCAACTGATTTTGGCATCGATACATAAGGTGTTCTAACAAGTAATCCTTTTTCCAACAAATATTGAGAGCATATCCTGAAATACTTTTGGGTGAGAGCAGTAAGGTCTTCAAAAAGTATATTAATATCTTCTCGAAACGTCATTGTTACATTTAATGAATGTAAACCCATACTGATTTCTTTTAAAAGACGAACAAACATAATGTCAAAACCATTATCATATAGCTTTGGGACATCCTTATTTACATCTTGTGCTGTATATCCAACTGGTATAACAGCACCTTCCTCTTCAAATATCTGAACTATTTTACCAACATATATTTCAAGTTCTTCATGCAAATTAGCCATAATATCCTTGGCTTTTTCGTCATCTGCTTTCGCTATAAAATACTCTAACATTCGTAAAATCATTGTTTTTTCTTGATATGTAAGCCATAATACTCCTAGTTCTGATGACGTAATTGCAGGTTTTTCTGGCATAAGTATTCCTCCTAAAATTATCTTTATTTTAGGATGAACATAAAACCGCAAAGTAATTCAGTGTTTTTTTAGGGTAAATACTCCTAAAAATCCGGTGCCCGACCCCACATACAGTGAAGCGTTAAAGACTAGCTTGGCGTTGCTGAGCTAGTTTTTTATGTAGGATATTGACGGCTAATGAAAGATGGTTTAAAATCATTTTAACGAACATGTGTTCCTAAATATTTTAAGGAGGTTATATAATGCCAAGGCCACTTCGGATTTGGTTTCCTGGTGCGATGTATCATATTGTTGCCAGAGGAAATCGCAGAGCAGCGATTTTTCATGACCAAGTGGATTTTCAAACGTATTTGGCCATTTTGGAAGATGTCCGCAGCATGATGCCTTTTGTTTTACACTCCTACTGCTTAATGACCAACCACCTTCATCTTCAGCTTGAAACCACTCATCATCATATTCAATATATCATGAAAGAAATGCATTCCAGATATGCAGTATACCTTAATCAGCGTTTAAGAACAGACGGCCATGTTTTTCAGGGGCGCTATGGAGCAAAATTAATTGAAACAGATGCTTATTTTCTGGAAGTAAGTCGCTATATCCATCGTAATCCGTTGGAGGCCAAAATGGTCTCTCACTTGGAGGATTACCGGTGGAGCAGTTATGCCTCATATGTAAATCTTCTTCCGTTTAATCCTCATGTTGACCACAGTAAAACTTTGTCCTTTTTCCGAGAACCTGTTGAAGAGCAATATAGAAAATTTGTTGAAAAAAACAAGAAAAAGAATGAGGAGGGGCAGCTATGTGTGCCAGAGCAGTTAGTATTGGATTAAGAGGAATGGAGGGATATTTAGTTCATGTGGAAGTCAAAGCAGTAGTGGGGGTTGATTCAATTGTTATTGTTGGGTTGCCTGATGCCTCTGTGAAAGAATCAAAAGAACGGGTCGCAGCTGCTTTACATTCATTGGGGTATTCACTCTCCAGTCAAAAGATTATTATTCATTTATCACCAGCAGAATTAAAGAAAAATGGCCCAATGTTGATTTAGCCATGGCGATTAGTGTGTTAATCAGTTTTAAGGAACTAAAAGTTAACATCCCCGATCATACTGGCTTCGTCGGAGCCCTTTCATTGGATGGACGAGTCCAGCCGGTGGAAGGGATGCTGCCAGCTGTACTGGCGGCTAAAAAACTGGGCTTGAAAAAGTTATATATGCCTTTTGATGAAAGGCTACCCGCTTTAGAATTTAAAGAATTGGAGATTGTTTATATATCATCATTGAATGAGGTTATCCTCCACCTTAACGGGCAAGGATCAATCCCATTGTTTCCTAAAACCAAGGTAGTCGATAACCAAATTTACTCTACTGATTTTAAAGAAATAGTGGGCCATTCTTATGCCAAATATGCTTTAGAGATAGCAGCCGCAGGAGAACATCATGTGTTTATGACGGGGCCTCCAGGCTGCGGTAAAAGCCTCTTGGCAGAAAGTTTCCCATCCATTATGCCTCCTCTTTCGAAAGAAGCACAGTTAGAAATGATTAGTTTGTACCAGTTAAGCGGAAGTTCATGGGAGTATACTGATATTCCGCCCTTCCGGAATCCTCATCATTCTGCGTCTGGTGTTTCAATTGTTGGAGGAGGACAATATCCAAGGCGAGATATCGCTGGCCCATCGCGGTGTGTTATTCCTTGATGAAATTGCAGAATTTACTAAGAAAACACTTGATATGCTTCGACAGCCTTTAGAGAGCGGAAAAGTCAGCATTAGCCGGACACAGGCAACCGTAACTTATCCAGCCTCTTTCATTCTGATTGGAGCCATGAACCCATGTCCATGCGGTTATGCAGGTTCAAATACTCATTATTGTACCTGTAGCCCTAAACAAATCGCTGCCTATCAAAATAAGCTATCAGGTCCACTGAAAGACCGATTTGATATCAATTTATCATTGTCACCTGTTAACCTGAAATCTGTTCATACAAGAAAAGAAGAGTCCTCATCTGCCATAAGAAAAAGAGTAGAAGCAGCCAGAGAAATGCAGTATGACCGGTATAGAAGAGAGATAGGCAACGGCAGAGTATCCTATGACACTTTATTGAAAACAAGTCCCTTAACAGCTGAACAGCAGCGAACGCTGCAGCTGTTCTCCTATAAAAAAAACTGGAGTAATCGCACCCAAATTAAAATTATTCGGTTGGCACGAACCATTTCGGATTTGAAGGGGAGTGTAGGGATTACTGATCAAAGTATATGGGAGGCAGTGAAGTTGAATAGTTTGGTGGAGAGGAAGGATGTAGTTGGAATAAAGGTGAATGGCAGTTAATTAATATCAAGTACTATTTTAGAATGTTGCAAATTACCATTTAACTCCGTGACTGTAAGCATTTTTATAGCATGCTTCTTGAATATAAAATGTTTTACAATAAATAACTGCCGATGCTATTGCGTTGGGGGTTATTTTATTTATAAATGTTTTAGGTCTAAAGAAACACCCTATGATTGCATTATATGTTATTATTTTCCTATAAGAAGAGTAGCTAACTAATCTAGATGACAGTTTAGGCGTCTGAACCGGTAACTTTTCGTAAAGAGATGAAAGAGACTATTGGTGCAATAGATGCTCTATACAAAAAGTAATAGGAGATGAAACATGGGTTTCTTCAGAACACTTAAGGAATTAGGGGATATACTCGTCGACAGTGGAAGAGAATTTAACGAGATCTTTCGGGATGCAGGTGACGAGTTTCGAGAGCTTACAACTGATGGCTTCAAAGAGATGGTGATTAAGAAAAATAGTGATTACAAAACATCTTTTCAAAAGAACGAGATGGCATATGATCTTATTAGTGAAGCAGAAGATCGTATTGAAAGAGAAATAAAATCGTTTCAATCAAAGGCAAAACAAACATCCAAAAAGGTAGAAGCCTTTAACCTCTTGAAATTATCTGTTCAGCAAAAGGAAGTTTCGGAATGGTTGAACATGCTTGAAAGCAACCAGATTGATTTTGACAAGTTCTCGTCCGAAAAATATAAGCAGTTTAATAAACTTCAGTTTCTGTCTCTAGCAGAAATAAAAGAGTTGCAAAAGCAAGGGGATCAGATTATTAATAGCACCAATTCAAGATTAGGAGAGAGACCAACAGGACCATCTCGAGAATCTGAGATGCCTTTCCCCATTCTTATAACGAGTCCTTTGTTAACAATCCCTACTGCCATTTACAAAATGAAGCAGCAAAGAAAGCGGGTGGAGCAAGCCGATGCCTATCTGGAAGAAGCAGAAAGGTATTCTCAAAAAGCATTCTTAGCTGTCGAAAAAATGAAGGTTAAAAAAATGGAACTAACTGAAGTGAATCGGAAAATCAAAGAAGGCGAAACGCTTCTTTCCATGTACAGTCAGTTGTTAAAGGGAATGCTTGATGATTTAAATCAAGTTCCAAAAGAAGATCCATCACTACAGTCCAAAATGGAAATATCATACTTGCTTGTGTCAGCTATTTATACTGTTTCTTTGATTCAGCTTGTCACGAAGGAAGGAAAGGTTAGCAAAAAAGCTGAGCAGCTACACAAAACTTTAAATCAATATGAAACTGAGTTTGAAAATATGCTGGACCAAATTGGAGGAGAAAACATATGAGTAATTTAAAGCCATTAACCACCGTTATTCCTAAAGCTAAAGCCAGTTTATCACCTGAAGCTGCGATGCTTGCAGGAAGTGGAGTAGAAGTAATCGGCCAGGTGATAACAGCTATGAAAGACTATTCGATTGCAAAGGAACAGGAAAAAACACAAAGAGAACACATCCAATCTATGCTGGAGGTCGGATTAAAAAGACTGCAAAATGACCGTGCAAACTTTCAGGACTTTTTGAAGGTCAAACATACAGAGCGGATGGATTTGTACAAAAGCCTCCAAGAAGGAATGAAAATCGCCATCTCCAACGGTGATATTCAAATGTTACAAACCATTACGGACATGATAAAATTCTTATACTCCGAGAATGCGGAACTTAAAATGGCGAGCGGTAAGCATGAATAGGGAAGAAGTGAACAAGCAAATCAAAGAAAAATTAACACAAGCGAGCGACGAGTACCATGAGGTTTTAGAAAAAGAAGAAGAGAAGCGATCCAGAATCAAAGGGATGAAGGAGCTGCTCCTTCAGGAAGAAAAAGAAAAGCAGGAATCGATCCGGCAGAAGCTGCACCAGAAGGAACAGGATAATAGAAATAAATTGGAGCAATGGCAGCATGAATTTAAAAAGGCAACAGAAGCGGGAGATGCTTTGAGGATCCAGGAGCTGTTAAAGACAATTAAATGAGTTTTTGAAGGGGGCTGGGTGGATCTCAGTCCTCTTAAGACAGGGGAAAAACATTTATTTTAGGTATTACCGTGGCCTTCGCAATCATCCTTTGCAAAGGCCTTTTCTTCATTTAAGTGTCTCTCTTTGTTCTTTTGAGATACTCTTTCATTGCTCCATTATAAGGATGTCTAGTATTACATAGATTGGGAGTTATACATTTGCTTTCTCTAGGAAGCGTGTTATATAACCTCTGATCCTTACTAGCATAATGACGCTTCTCAAAAACACCAGCAAGAAGATTCTCCAGATATGGAAGACGTTCATAAATGGCATTGACTGTACGATTCTGAATGACTGGGTTATCTTGGTGAATTTCTTTCGCCAACTTTAAAGTAGTAGATTTAGCTTCTTTGAGGTTCTTTTTTAGAATACTCTTTCGGTAATCAGGTATTACTTTTTGAAGGTATCTTTCCTCTTTTTCAGTCCAACGCTTTGGCACAAAATCTCCTCCAGTTGATATTTTTAATATGTATATTCTAGGAAGTCAGATATTTTGCTATTAAAAAAAATCCTGTCAGTAAATTCTAAAGGGAATTTTGGCCCATATAATAATACTCAATACTTTAAAGGCAGGGGGACTGGCTTTGATAGCTGAGAGAGTTTTTAAATGTGGTGAATGTAAACTAAATAATGGTCAACAAAAGGTGTTTTATGATACCTCTGAAAACAAAGAAGACTTGAAAGTAATGTTTCTATTTGAAAGCCCTGGAGGCGAAATAGATACTGAAGAAAAATTAGAAGAATTAAATAGAATGACACCTGAGCAGGTTACTTTGGAACATAGAAAGAATTTTGACCCTTGGCCTAGCAATTATTATCTAATCTTTAGAGAGCTATGTAAAACTTTGCATCATAAAGGATACATAGGAAATTATCCAAATCGTCTTGGTACTGACATAATGAAAGAAATCTATATAACAGATGCAGTGAAATGCAGAGGAGATAAAAAGGAAATTGAAGATTACAGGAATATGAACGGCTTTAGCTGCACAGAGCTTTGTAGTGATACTATTCTAAAACAGGAATTAGATCGTTTAACTAATTTAAAACTAATCGTTTCTTTTGGGAACTGGGCAAATAAAGCACTAAATACATTAGTTGAAATGAAAGGGCCAGGCAGACTAGTTAAACAAGGTCCAGCATTAAGAACCTTATTATATGAATACGACTTAGAATACTATCAGCAATTCTGCAGGACTTCCATAAAAGAACATGGAAAGGTTTATGACTTTGATTACAAATACCCGAATGGACAAACAACAACAATAAAAAATATTCATCTCTATCACCCTAGCTGGTTTTACAATACAAATAGATGTTTAGGAAAAGCCAATAAAGCCTCTATAAGGGAGAAGTTACTTATCGAATCGATCGAGTGGTGCTTTTCTAAAATCTAGAATCTATTTTATCATTTCTAGGGAGTTTAAAAGGTTTAGTAATAAGTAAATCCTTCCCTTTATAGCACTTTCTGATATCATGTACTTAAAATATAGAATCGTGGTTGGGTGGGACACGGGGACAGGTCCCTTGTCCCATCAAGAGGACACGGGGACAGGTCCCTTGTCCCATTAAGATTTGAGGTAGGACTGGGACAGTGAACCTGTCCCTCTGTCCCACTCTGTCCCCAATATCAGGTAGATTATTTATAGAATAATTCCTAAAATTCCTGTGGCAGATTAACTTCTTCCTGATTCATTCTCACTCTTATTTTGGAAAGATGCATTAATAACTTTTCTTTAGCAAGGTTTTTATCCCCGTTTTTGACAGCATCTAATATCTCACGATGTTCTTGTATAGCTGATGTAAAATTCGTTGTATTATTGAAACTCATTTTCCTGGCTTCTTTAATGATATTGATATTTAGCTTCATAAAGTTAACAATCACGATGTTTTTAGATGCCCGTGCAAGCTCAATATGAAAATCATAATCCAATGACCGATTTTCTTGATTTTCATTTAGTCCCTTTTCTAATTGATCAATTTCTTCTTTTGTTATTCGTTCGCAGGCAAGTTCAACCATTTTGAGCTCTAGTATTTCTCGAATTTCCAAGAGGTCAATGATTGCAGCTTTCTGCAGTTCCGAAATGATGGAATTATTCATTTTCGTATACGCATTCGTTTGGATGTTCCTTAAGTATCTGCCCCCGCCTGGTTTCGTTTCAATTATTCCTTGTTCCTCAAGAATCCGAAATGCCTCTCTTAAAGTACCTCTGCTAACACCTATTTTATTAGATAATTCTCTTTCAGTTGGCAGCCGGTCACCGAGCTTTAAATCACCTGATTCGATTTGATTTTCAATTTGTTCTAAAACCTGTTCGTATAATCTGTTATATTGAACCCGATTAAAAGACAATGACATCACACCCAAATCATATTTTTATTGTGAAAAGCAACTTGAAAATATAAAATATTTTGATAATTTAGAATACATGTATTGACCTGAAAAATATCCCATGCTATGATTTTACCCATAAATAGTAAAAATTTCAATTAAATTGGTCTATCCAATTATCCAATTGAATAATTTCATTAAAAGGAGCTGGTGAATAGGGTAAGTTTTATGCTCTCCATTCTTTTGATATTGTGCAAAATTAAGGGTGAAATTGATAACGCTTTAATAGTTGGTCCTACCAATTATCCGGTTACTTATTAATACATCATCTTTCTGCTTGTACATTAAAAAATGAAAACGCTTTTAAAACTGGATCACAATTACCCGTTAAATATGCCGGGAAAGGAGATAACATTTTTGTTTAATTCAATTGATTCATTATTGAATGCCCAATCTATTGCTGTTGTTGGTGCTAATGAGAAGAGTGGATATAGTGGAAGACTGATAAAAAACCTGATTAATAATCAATATTCCGGAAGGGTATTCCCTGTAAATCCTAAATATGAAAAGGTGTTTGGGGTCGATTGCTTTCCATCTATTTCAAGCATTAATAACCATATCGATCTCGCCATAATCATTGTTCATGCAGATTTCGTCGTGCAGATTGTTGAGGAGTGTGAAAAGAAGAAAGTTTCTTCGATACTAATTATTTCAGCCGGTTTTAGTGAACATGATAAGGTACTAGGTTCAGAAAGAGAAGAGAAATTAAATGAAATAGCTAAAAGAAGCGGGATGCGTATTGTAGGTCCTAATTGTCTTGGCATTGCAAATGTAGTAAACAATATGTGGGCGTGCTCCTTGTCAACGTTAGGTACCAATACCATAAAGGAAGGAAGGGCGGGGTTAATTTCCCACAGTGGTGCAACCGGATTTGGCCCGCTGCTGACACAGGCAAGGGATAAGGGTGTTGGTTTTAAGTACATAGTCACAACCGGGAACGAAGCCGACTTAAACCTATGTCATTTTATTAAGTATATGCTGGAGGATGAAGAGATCGATGTAATCGCGGTTCTGATAGAAGGACTGAAGGATGGAAAAGAGTTTTTACGTATAGCTGAAAGAGCGAAGGAGCTTAAAAAGCCAATCGTTGTTTTTAAAATTGGCGAGTCTGAAGTAGGACAAAGAGCAGCGGCTAATCATACAGCCTCCATGACGGGCGATGACGATATTTTTAATGCCATTGTGGAACAAAAAGCATTAATTAGAGTAAATGATTACGATGAATTAATCGATTGTGTAAAAGTTCTTCAAAATAAAAAAAGATTACTAAATAAAAAAATGGCTGTTGTCTCACACTCTGGCGGAATTGGAGGAACAATGGGGGATAAGCTTGGGAAATTTGGCTTTTCTGTTCCTGTTTTATCAGAGGCTGCACAGCAATCAATAAATCAATACTTAAAAGGATTTGGCTCTCCACAAAATCCGCTTGATTTAACAGGTCAGTTAAGAAGTGGCAATCTAAAAAAAATAATTGAAATTGTAGAGAAGCATGAAGATATAGATGGCTATGTCTTTGCCACACATGGAGATGAAGAGACTGTCAATAGAATCATAGAAATTGATCAAACTCTCGAAAAACCTTTATTTGTTGTCTGGACTGGAAGTATATATGATGAAAGTTTAAATATATTAAAAAACTCCTCAATCCCCATTTTTTTACTCCCTGAAAAAGCAAGTAAAATCCTTGCAGCTATCATCAATTGGGGCAAGAACGTACAAAACACTCACATGTCTAACGATATTAAAATCCCATCTGAGATTCCCATAAAAATCAACGAATTTAGAGAAAGTACCTTAAATGAAGTTCAAGCAAAATCAATTTTTAGCTCCTTTGGAATTCCTGTCCCTCATCAAGTTTTGCTGGAAGCAAATCAAGATGTTAAGAATTTAAAATTGGATTTCCTTCACCATAAATATGTCATGAAACTGGTTTCGAACAAGATAACTCACAAAAGTGAAGTAGGCGGAGTCGTTCTTAATATTGATTCAATAGATAAATTTGAAGAGTCTCTTGGATTTTTGCAGAAGTTAAAAAATAGCTACCCTGACATACAGGATATTATGGTCGAGGAAATGTGTGAAGATGGATTGGAACTGATTGTTGGGATCAATAAAGATCCGCAATTTGGCCCTGTTTTAATGTTTGGCCTCGGAGGAATAACAGCAGAGCTTTTCAAACAAGTGGCTTGGAGAGTGCTGCCCATTAACCGCTTTGATATCAAAGAAATGATTTATCAAATTCCTGGATTAGTTGAACTAATTCAAGGTTACAGAAACCAGCCATCCTATGATATGGAAGCATTAATAGATACACTTGAAAGGCTGTCTTTACTTGGCCAATCAGCTGAAATTGAAAGTGTGGAGATTAATCCGTTAAGGCTTTTGCCAACAGGCAAAGGAGTTGTCGCCTTAGATGGAATTGTAACCTTAAGAAAATTGGAACTAACCGCAAATTAACGTCTGCGGATTAATAATTATTTCTAGGGAGGAAATATGATGAAGAAAATAGTCAATGTTTTCATTTGTTTCATGATTATTGCTTTAGTGGCTGCATGCTCAAATCAAACAAGTAATACGAAAGGAAGCAGTTCTGATCAAAATGCATCGGCAGATAATAATTCCTCGAATGCTTCTCAAGAAAGCAAGGAATGGTCACCTGAAGGAAGTCTTGAGTTTATCTCCAGTTATTCTCCAGGCGGTGGGCATGATACCATGCTAAGGGCAATGGTAAAGGTTATGAATGGTGAAGGAATTATTGAAAATCCAATTACCGTCGTTAATAAGCCAGGCGGAAGTGGTGCTGTTGGAATGGCCTATTCTGCCAGTAAAAAGGGAGAAGAAAATTACATTATGACTGTTACTTCATCTTTCTTAACTACACCATTACAAGGGAATATCCAGTATTCTTATAAGGATTTTACACCGATTGCCAGATTGGGCCTGGATCCATATGTTGTCTTGGTAAATGCAAAGAGCGGAATTAAAAATTTTGAGGATTTAAAAACTTTTATTGAAACGAAAGATCCTACCTTTGGAGGAACTTCAGTAGGCAGTGGTGAACATATGCTGGCAATACAGATGAACAAAGCGTTAGGCACAGAGGTTGAATATGTGCCATTTGAAGGGGACGGCGAGGTTGTAACCGCTTTGCTGGGCGGCCATATAGATGTCATGGCAAATAATATTGGCTCTGCTATTGAGTACGTAAATAACGGTGATATGATTCCTGTTGCAGTCAGTTCTTCGGAGAGACTGGAACAGCTTCCTGATGTGCCGACATTCAAAGAGCTGGGATACGATATTGAGTGGATGTTATACAGAGGAATTTACGGACCGCCTGAAATGCCTGAAGAAGCAGTGAAATGGTTTGAAAGTAAACTGAAAGAATTAAGTGAAAATCCTCAATGGGAAGCTGAGTACTTGGATAAATACATGGTTGAGAGCGGTTACCAGGGGGCAGATGAATTTGAAAGCTACTTAACCGAAATGAATGTAATGTATGAGAAAAATTTAAAAGAACTAGGTGTAATTCAGTAATAAATAGTTTGCTGGCAGGTTTCCCCTAATGTTTAGGGGAACTTGCCTGTATTGAGGAGGTTTTTATGATAGATACAAAGAAAAGCAGTTTCTTGCGAAGGTCAACATTAATCATGCCTGCTAATAAGCAAAAGTTTATAGAAAAAGCTTTAGATAGAGGTGCAGATGCCATCCAGCTTGACCTTGAGGATGGGGTAGCGCCTCAAGAAAAACAAGAAGCAAGACAATACTTAAAGGAAAGCATCGGGTTTTTAAATACTGGGAATGTTGAGGTTTTAGTAAGAATCAATGACGGGCTTGAAATGTCACAATTAGATTTGGAAGCAGCGATTCTACCTGGATTAAACGGAATTGTTATTCCAAAGGTAGAAGATGCTCTAACCGTACAAAGATTGGAAGACATCGTTCAGGAGCTGGAGGTAAAAAGAAATATCACTAGTGGAAGTATACATTTTACTATCTTAATAGAAACAGCTAAAGGATTCATGAACATTAAAGAAATAACCAGGGCAAGCTCCAGAATCGTTGCTATGAATCTTGGAACTGAAGATTTTACCTTGGATCTGGGGATTGAACCTAGTGATGCAGGAGATGAATTATTAGTACCTAAAATGCAAGCGATGATTGCTGCAAAAGCTGCAGGAATACAGCCGCTGGGTATTGTAGGATCCATGGCCGGATTTAATGATTTGGAAAATCTATATAAGGTCGCAAGAAAATCCTATCAGCTTGGACATGTGGGCGCCAGCTGCATTCATCCTGCACAAGTAGCGGTTATGAATAAAGCATTCTCACCTACAAGTGAACAAATTGATTATGCGAAAAGGGTTGCAGACATCTTTGAGAAAGCAAAAAGCCAGGGGGATGGCGCGGTTGCCTTAAATGGAAAGATGATCGATATTCCGGTTGCAAAAAGAGCGTATAGTATCCTGGAAAAGGCTGAGAGAATCAGGATCAAAGAACAGAAGCTGAATTTAACTTAAATAGTATAAGGTGGGATCCTTTTGAAGATAGCGGAAATTACCTTTGGCATCTTTTTATTGGGTATATCAATTTTGATGTTTATCCTTGGACTGACATATCCTTATCAAACTCAGTTTGGGCCAGGCCCCGGCTTTTTCCCTGTGTGGGTAACAGGAATCATGATTGTCATTTCAACCATATTTCTATTTACACTGCTTAAAAAGAATTTTCCGGAGAAATTTTTTTCAGACTCAAAGGGAAAGAAGTTCTTTTTAGCTTATATTGCTTTATTCATAGCGGGAATTGTTCTAATTGATATTTTGGGTATGATGGTTTCTTTTGCTTTGTTTTCTCTCTTAGTTTACAAATTTATGGAGAAATATAATTGGAAAAGAAGTGTTAGTGTTTCTATAGGGACAATGGTTATATTATTTCTGATTTTTAAAGTTTGGCTGAAGGTGCCAACTCCTTCTGGATTACTCTTTTTATAAAGTGAGGTGTTAGACTATGGATCTTCTAAGCAATATTGCAATGGGAATAGACCTGGTTTTCAATATTCAAATTTTACTTCTTGTTTTATTAGGCAGCGTGATTGGGACACTGGTAGGTGCTTTGCCGGGCCTTGGTCCTTCTGCTGGTGTGGCCCTTTTATTGCCAGTCACTCTTAATCTGCCTCCATCTGCTGCATTAGTATTTTTGTGCAGCATTTATTTAGGAACGATGTATGGGGGACGTATTACGTCTATATTAATTAATACACCTGGCGATGCTCCGGCAATTGTAACTGCTTGGGATGGATATCCAATGATGAAAAAGGGACAAGGCGGAATCGCTATGGGGATTTCAGCTATAAGTTCCTTCATTGGAGGATTAATCTCCCTAATCATTCTTGCAGTGGCAGCCCCTTTTGTCGCACAATGGGCATTAAGTTTTTCTGCACCTGAATACTTTGCCATGATGATTTTTGGTTTTGCTACTATTGCCAGTCTTTCTGATAAAAATTACTTAAAATCGATTATGATGGTTCTAATGGGATTTATGGTTGCGATGATCGGGATGGACTTTATCTCAGGATTTGGCCGCTATACTTTTACTGATCACTTACTTGAAGGTGTTGACTTTGTAGCGGTTATTATCGGGCTTTATGGTATTGGGGAAGTCCTTTATAATGTGGAAACTAGCTTTAAGCTAAATTTAAAGAAGGAAAGTGTGGAGCTTAAAAATTTATTTCCTAAATGGAAGGATATTAAAGGTACCACGGGTTCCATTTTAAGAGGAACCGGGTTAGGAGCCTTCATCGGAATGCTTCCGGGTGCGGGTGGAACTATGGCCACATTCCTTTCTTACTCTTTAGAGAAAAATATATCGAAAGAGCCGGAGGAATTCGGAAAGGGAAAAATTCAAGGTGTAGCAGCACCGGAGGCAGCAAACAATGCATCCGTAGGAGGGGCTCTGATTCCAATGCTCGCTTTGGGAATTCCAGGCGGTGGCGCCACGGCTGTTTTGATAGGGGCTTTAATCATTTTCGGATTACAGCCCGGGCCTCGAATTTTTGATACTTCCTCTGATGTAGTTTGGACAATCATTATTGGATTATTCGTAGCCAATATATTGCTGCTCTTAGCAAATATTTTCTTAATACCGCTGTTTGTAAAATTAATCTACTTTGGACAATGGTATCTTGGGCCTATTATTACATTTATTTGTGTCGTTGGCGCATTTAGTTTAACGTATAATAACTTTAATGTATGGGTTGCATTAGTTTTTGGAATACTCGGGTATTTCTTCAAAAAATTAGAATACCCAACAGCACCCTTCATTCTTTCATTAGTGCTTGCCCCTCTTGCAGAAGATTCATTTAGACAATCATTGATCCTATCAAGAGGTGAGCTATCCATCTTTTTCACTCGTCCAATCTCCTTAACCTTAATGGTTTTGGCCATTTTATTCTTAGTCTATCCGATTATTAAAAAGACTTTGCTTAATAAAGGTGAAGCTCCTAATATAAAGGCATAAATAAATTCCTAAAGAAGTAACAGTCTATCTATATAGAGATTGTCACTTCTTTTTTTATAGATTTAAAGTCTCTGAATTACTTTAATAATAAGTATAACGAAAGGTGACTATTGCCTTGAAAGTAATAACCTATTTTAATGAACATCTCATAACAATCATTACTTTCATCTTAATGATTGGAATTATGGGAACACGTCCCCTAATATCTTTACTCTCCAATGAGTTAAATGCCAGTCCTGTAGAAATTGGTATCATTATTGGCCTGTTTCCCTTACTGCCCACTTTTTTAGCAATAAAAATAGGGCATTATGTTGATTCCATAGGATATAAAACTCCCATTATCATCAGTACATTAATGTGTACTTTATCTCTATTAATTCCAATGTTTTTTGTAAGTCTGGAAGGAGTGTACATTTCTCAATTAGCAGCAGGAGTGGGGCAAACTACTTTTGTGGTATCCGCACAAGCTATGGCGGGACAGCTAAGCTCAGATGAAACGGTACGAGAAAAATATATAATGAAATTTAGTATTGGCGTTGCTTTAGGAAGTTTTATTGGCCCTTTAATAGGAGGATTTTTTGGAGAGAGATATGGGTACCCTTTGGCCATTGGATTTTTAGGGAGTTTAGGCATCATATCAACATTCCTGTCTCTTTTTCTTAAAGGAAGAGAAAGGGCTCATCATAACGAGCGGCAAGCAAAAAACAAAATCATCCATTCACTAGAATTATTGAAGATCCCACATTTAAGAAAGGCATTCCTGGTCAGTATTTTCGTTTTGTTAGGAAAAGATATTTTTACTGCATACTTTCCGCTGCTGGCTTTAGAGTTAGGGCTTTCTATTTCAATAATTGGGATTATTATATCTATCAATGCTGTTGCTGGGATCATAGTCAGATGGTCATTGCCATATCTTTTACACAAATGGTCGCGCAGTACAATTGCTTTTAGTTCCATTGTGTTGTCAGGAATCTGTTTCTTTAGTTTGCCATTTTTTCAGAGCTGGTTCATTCTATCTTTATTTTCTTTTATTTTAGGAATCGGGTTGGGAATAGGTCAGCCGCTGTCTATCTCTACAACCATTCATTATTTACCGAAGGAAAAAGTGGGAGAGGGCCTAGGCTTGCGATTAACTGCAAATCGCTTAACACAAATGTCATCACCCATTTTATTTGGGGGAATCGCTCAATTGACCAGTATGTCATGGGTTTTTTGGATCATTGGCTGTATTTTAGTAATAGGCGGAAAAAAGACACGATTAAAACCCGGTGCCTGACCCACTGGCCTTGCACCGCTTTAAAAAAGTCCCATATTATCAATAAAATGTATTTACACATAATAAAAAAACTCCTATTGTAGAAGTTGTTGACCTTGTTTTGTTCCCTTAAACAAACAAGTCTTCTACAAAGGAGTTTTTCCAATTGAACAATAAAAGTATAGGGCGACAAATGCTCATTTGTCAATGCTGGAAAAAGCGTGCCTGACCCCGAATACAGTGAAGTAGTAAAGTGTGGGGAATTTCATAACCAAAAACCTTGCTGATTTATACAGCAAGGTTTTTGGTTTTACTTACTTTCTCCCTTTTTGACTCATAAATTAGATGGTAGTGACCCAGTCCAGTGAATACTTTATTCGCTTTTGAACTCTACTTAAAAAGATCATTTTAACTCATTCCTGTAGATTCCCTATTATCATATTTTACATGGTAACGCTGGTAGTCTCTTTCTCTTCTTTCTTTACAGCTATTGGCCCACTATTTTGAGATCCTAAGATCACCCCAGAACCAATGAAGAGAAACCCTATAATTTGTAAAACCAAGATAGGCTCATCCAATACCAATACTGAAGTAATGGCTGCAACTAGGGGAATTCCGTTCATAAAAATTGCGCATTGACCGGGACCAAGGATGCTAATTCCTCGATTCCACAGCATATTTCCTATCCCTGTAGGAAATACACCGACATAGATCAGCATTACCCAGAGTAATAAACTCGTAGGCAGCTCACTCCAACCTTCCATCGTTTGTTCCCAGATCACCAAGGGGAAGTAACAGATTGAAGAAAGTGAGTAGGCGTACAAACTGATGATTGCCGGTGGAAACTTTATGTCAGTTGCTTTTTTTATAAATATGAAGCTAACACTAAAAGTTAGTAAGGCTCCAACGATATACAAATCACCAATGTTAAAAGATAAATGAATTAAGTTTGTGATTGCGCCTTCCAATACTACCAGCGAAACTCCAAAAAACCCAAGGCTAATACCAAGCATTTGCTTCCAGTGTAAAGGAACACTAAAGACCAAATACGAAATCAAGGCAGTTGCTAAAGGGGTTAATCCCATGATGAGTGAGGCATTAGTGGCTAACGTATATTTTAGCCCCATTTGAAAGAAAGCATTGTTAATAACAACCCCAATAACAGAGGCCCCTAAAACATAGCCCCACACCTTCTTATTTCCTGGCACAATAAAAAGGAATTTTCGAACAACCCAAATCAACGCAATAGCAGCAAAAAGGTTCCGAAAGAATAATAAAGTCCAAAAAGAGAAACTCTCAAGCAATATTTTTGTAATGACGAAATTGCTTCCCCACATTAAGATTACGAGTAACAAAATCCATTTTATGCGTGTTTGATTCAAATTTTCATCTTCTTTCAAAGTTAGTCTATTTACACCACAAAATCACTACTCTTTAGATATTTTTAAGAATTATTAAATCTCAGTAATTTAGCTGGCGATAAATCTCTTGGCAAAAGTGATTGTTCTTCTAATATTAATACTTGTTGTAATGGAAATAAACAATAAATTTAGGATATAGGTGGTTCTACGCCAGGAATGAACAAGTTTAATTGGCAAGATAGGGGGGGATAATATCCTTCCTATTTTTTGCAGCCATAAGAAAAAGAGTAGAAGCAGCCAGAAAAAGGCAGTACGAGCGGTATGGAAGAGAAATAGGCAACAGCAGAGTATCCTATGACACACTATTGAAAACAAGTCCCTTAACAGCTGAACAGCAGTGAACGGTGCAGCAGCTCTCCATAAAAAAAACTGGAGCAATCCACCCAGATTAAAATTATTCGTTTAGCAAGGACTATATCGGATTTGCAGGAGAGTGTAGGGATTACAGATCAAAGTTTATGGGAGGCCGTTAAGTTGAATAGTTTGGTTGAGAGGAAGAATGTAACTCAAAAAAGGTGAATGGCAGTTAACTAAAATAAAATCAAGAATTATAAATAAGTAATTAAAAGCCAAGGGAATGAATCCCTTGACTTTCAACATTACTTGCTCGGAATAATTGGCAATATGATATGTGATGGGTGTTCCGAGTCGTGATAGATCGTATTTTCCGCAATGATGGATTCAGAGTCCGTTCCCCACTTGTTTCCTGTGTTAGGGTTATTATCAAAGCGAGGGTAATTACTGCTTGAAACATCAACACGAATACGGTTTCCTTTGTTAAATATATTGCTGGTGGTACCTAAATCAATGGTATATTCATAGACTTCACCAGGATTTAATAATGTCTCTTTTTCCCTGGATTCACGGTATCTTGCGCGGATAATGCTATCCTGAATAATAATGGATCGTCCATCTGGGGAGACCTCGGTTAGTTTTACAGCAAAATCTGTATCTTTTGCAGAAGAGGATGCCCATAGTTTCACTTCAATTGGGCCCGTTACTTCCGTATCCTCTTTAAGTGCATCCGTTGTAAAGGTTAATACACCCTGCTCAATTTCCTGCTGGTCTTGTGGGCCGCGTTTTGAAGCTGGAGTTGTTCCAGATAAATTTCCACCTACTGTTTCAACAGGGTTATCAGGATCATAAGTATAGGCATCAGGCTTTTCATTTGCTTTAGGCTTTTCAGGAGACAGTACCCCGTCATTTAAGGAATGAATAGTTCCTGACTTTCCATCTCGCAGGTAATACTTCGTGTACTCAGTACGCGCTAATGGCCACTCCTTCTCTGTGCGCCAGTATCCGCTATTTTCTTCATCCATCACATACAATTTTACAGGGTCTTCGTCCATGACACCGTTTTTAATCCCTTTTAGCCAGTAATCAAACCAGCGCAGCTGTTCCAGGCGCCAATTTTCGGTTCCATTTTCTCCATTATGAACATCGCTTAAATCTGCTTCGGGAAATACAGCTTCTCCTACGTTTTTAGTCGGATATCCATGTGTCCAAGGGCCAATCATCAGCTTCTGGCTTTCACGGATATTGATAGGTTTCCCTACTGTTTTCAGCTTTCTTTTCTCAGGTCCATTTTCAGTAATTCCAATATAGTTGTTTGAGGTTCCGCTAAGTAAAATATCATACCAGCCGCCAACATGGTAAGTCGGCACTGGCCAGGAATCATGCCACTCCTGGGGAGAAATCTCTTTCCAATAAGCTCCATACTCAGGGCTTTGAAGTGCTTCTTTCCACCAGCCCTGGAGTTCATTTAATAGGGTGATTCCGTTTCTCGGGGTATAATTTAACAGCTCCTGGTAGTTTACATTGGCCAATTGCTCCTGATAATAAGTATTTCCATTTTGTTCATCCATGCGTCTTGCTGTATCGTGCGATTGCCCTAAAGTCCAGGAAAGATAGCGGTCCAGCTGCATGGCTCCGCCTGTAAAGAATACTTCCTCGGCGAAATTGCTCGCTCCTTCCAGCGGAATCATTGTGACAAGGTGTGGCGGTTTGGATTTAGCTAATACGTATTGGGTATAAGCCATATACGAAAGACCCATTGTACCGACTTTCCCATTGCTAAACTCTTGGGCTGCAGCCCATTCGATAAGATCATACCCATCATTTGCGTCATCAAAGATAAAATCCCATTCTCCTTCTGATTTGAACCTTCCTCTAGTATCCTGTACAACAACAGCATAACCCTTTTGCGCAAAGAAAGGTCCCTCTGCCCCGCCATAGGTATCCTTGTTATAAGGAGTCCTTAAAACAAGAGTGGGAAAGCCTTGCTTCTCCTCTTTTTTACTAGTAGGAGCTGGTAAGTATAGATCTGTTGAAAGCTTCACTCCGTCTCTCATCTCAACCATAACATCTCTTACTACATGATAATCATAATCCTCGCCATTTTTCACCTGCTTGCCTGATACTAATCCTGTAAAAAGAGACATGACCAGGACAGTAGTCAGCAGCAAAGAAAAAAGGACTCTTAGCCTTCCTTTCATCCACAACCCTCCAAATATTTTAGAATATTCAAACAGTTTTAATTGTATCTATTTGGTAATTTATTGTAAATGTGCTGATGGTACTATATAGACTTTCGGTTTCATTAGAAATGGCTTAATAAAACAAAGAAATGCTTACCAAATTTAGAAGATTTTATTTTAAAAAAATGCCCAATTTTGGCGAATGCGGTAACAAATCTCTTAAAAGAAAAATTGGAGTAGTGGGATCCAAAATAGAAATTATAGGATTGCTCGAACTATATCGAATTAGCAGGCCGTGTTTGGAAAATTACTGAACTAAGGGAGGGATGAAGGGGATAGTATATTGTTTAGGGAAGAATTGAAATAGAAAGCTTGTAATCGTTCAGTTTATTAAATATTCATAAATTATATCCAAACATAAAAACTATAAATCTACGCTTTAACTTACTTAAAAATAACATAATAATTTTCAAATAAATATTGAAATTTCTGATAATATAGATTATTCTAATTATGTTGATTGTCGACAATCGTCACTCGGTTGGATAAAAAAGTTAGGAGTAATTAAATTTGGATGAATTAAAACTCGTTAAGCCGCAGCCCTTTTATATGCAAATTCAGCAAACGATTAAAGAAATGATCTGGAAAGGTATATTAATGCCAGGTGACAGACTTTATGAGGCTCAATTGGCTAAGCAATTTGAAACAAGCCGGAGTCCAGTCCGTGAAGCGTTTCGAGCATTGATAAACGAAGGGTTACTCGTAATTGATGAGAAATCGCAAATCACCGTTTACAAGCCCTCTCTTGGGGATGTACGTGATATTTATGAGTGTAGGCTTGCACTCGAATCAAGGGCGGTGTCAATCGCTGCGCAATGTGCAACTGATCTTCAATTAGAACGATTAAGCAATACGTTAAAAGAAACATGCAAAGCCATTGAAAGAAAGGAGAAAGAGAAAATTGTACAATACAACGTCTGCTTTCATGAGCAAATTATTAATATTTGCGGAAATTTACGATTAAAGAAACTAATAGACGACCTTCATTCTCTAACGTATTTTTATCGAGTTCTTAATGTGAAAGAATCTGGACGTGCAGCACTTATTTTAAAAGAACATACTGAAATCTTTAATGCCATAAAAAATAGAAATCCTGAAAAAGCTTGTAAAAAGCTAATTAAACATACTAAAAATGATCTTGAGAATTTAATAAATCTTATCGAAAAATGAGAGAAATAAAGAGCGTGCACGATCTTCAGCCATGTTCAAAACTCGTAAGATACTATCACATTGCAGGGCACTACATATAATTTCTTCATGACCTGAGCCTTCAACTCTGAATCCCACCTCAATGCCTTCACACATACCTTTACAGCTTGTTGATAGCTATAAGATGTTTAAAGATTATTCTTTCGTTCCAAAACTACTGGATCAATGCTAGAAACAAAAGCGTTGAAAGGATTCCAAAACTAAAAAAAGGGTTATTCTAGCCTTTGGCTTTAAAAATATAAAATTTAATTCAGTCGCTGCAGTAGTGCCTTATGAAGGGAGGTGTAATTAAGAGAGCTTTATACAGCAATAAAAATACGAAAACAATGAATTAATTTCAAGGGGGAGATATTCATGAGAGGAATTAAGAAAAGTCTGTTATCTGTTTTTATCATTGCTCTATTCGTCTTTTTAGCCGCATGCGGCAATAATGAGGCTGCTAATAGTTCAGGAAGCGGAAGTGAAGCTGGAGTTCAAGAACTAACCATTAAGCTTGCACATGAAGTGGCAGAAAATACATCTCAGCATGAAGGATCACTTGCATTTAAGGAAGCGATTGAGAAGGCTTCTGGCGGAAAAATTAAAGTTCAAGTCTATCCGAATGGGCAACTATTTGGGGATAAGGATGTTTTCCAAAACATTGTAGCTAATAATGTGCAATTTACACAAATCGATATGGCGAAATTAGTTGGAGACGATCCTAGGTTTAACATTCCATCCCTGCCGTTCTTATTTAAGGGAGATGATGAAGCCGTTAAGTTCTGGGACAGTGAAATGGGTATGGAGATTCTCTCAAGTCTTGAAAAAGATGGGCTTTATGGACTATCTATGTGGCCTAACGGACCGAAGCACCTGACGAATGGCACAAGGCCGATTAAATCACCAGAGGATTTAAAAGGTATCAAATTCCGTACGCAGGGCGGACAGGTTTTAGAGGAGGTCTTTTCCACCGTTGGAGCAGGTTCCGTATCAATGCCATTCACCGAGCTTTATACTGCACTTCAACAAGGAACAGTAGACGGACAAACGAATACTTTCGTCAATATTGAATCGAAGAAATTCGATGAGGTTCAGAAGTATTTAACTATTACTGGAGAATCACGGGTTGATTTAGGTTTCTTTGCAAATAAGGAGTTCATGGATGGTTTGAATGATGAGACTCGCAAAATTATCGATGAAGGGATAAAGGCAGGAACAGAAAGAGCACGTGAAGCTGCAAAAGAAATGAATGCTGAAGCCCTTAAGAAGCTTGAAGAAAGAGGCCAGATCGAGATAACAGAACTTTCGGATGACGAACTGCAGGCATTCAAAGATGCTTGGGCCCCTGTTTATGATGAATTTACGGATGTAATTGGTGAAGAATACATTGAAGCTGCAAAAAAAGCGAACGAGTAATTCATTAAACAAGATTATGGCGCAACCGCCATAATCTTGGATAAATTTAAAATGTTTTTAAGTAGAGGAGGCTATATACAATGAGAAAAATAGCCCGGATTCTAGAATTAATAGAAGAAAAAACAGCTGTCTTTTTATTTATTCTAGGTTCAATTATTTGCATATATGGAGTTTTTATGCGCTATGTTCTCAATTCCCCGGTTACATGGGCAACTGAAATATTCGAGATGTTAATGGCTGCCGCAATTTTTATTGGATTTGGAATGGCGCTGAAAGATGAACGTCATATAGTTGTTGATTTGGTTTATGATAAAATGTCACCGGCTATCAAGAAGGTTTTTAATATAATCAGTAACCTGTTAGGTTCAGGGTTTAGTATTTACTTAACCATCATGGGAATTAGCATGGTGAATGTAGCGTATTCGCAGGGAAGGGTTAGTATTGATGTTGGAATTCCGATTTGGAGTACCTATTTAATTATGCCAATTGGAATGGGACTGCTTTCCTTGTATTTTGTGTTAAGGACTGTCAAAGCGATTCGAACTCCCGTCCATGAGGAGATGTATGACAAAGCCGACAGTATAAACAACGCAATTTAGAAGGGGGACTATTATGAATCCAACAGTTGTATTGCTTATTTCATTTTTTGTTCTCTGCCTGATCAGAGTTCCTATTGCGGTCAGCCTGGGATTATCGAGCATATTTGCCTTAACTTTAATTGATTTTACAATGTATCCAGTTATTGAAAAAATGTTTCTCTCTGTTAACTCATCAGCACTAATGGCCATTCCCGGCTTTGTGTTTGCCGGCATCATTATGGCCAGAGGCGGAATTTCCTTCTATTTAATAGAAGCGTTAAAATCATGGGTTGGCCACTTTAGAGGGGGACTTGCGCTTGCTACCATTTTAGCTTGTATGATTTTTGCCGCGATTTCCGGTTCCAGTCCTGCAACGGCTGCCGCCATCGGTACAATTATGATTCCGGCCATGGTGGAAGCCGGCTACAGCAAACGGTATGCAATGGGACTGGTGGCAGCGGCAGGAACTCTGGGGATTTTACTTCCGCCGTCAATCCCGCTGATCATTTATGGCGTTGTTTCTGAACAATCCATTGGGGACCTGTTTACGGCTGGTATTTTACCAGGTATCTTTCTTGGTTCTCTCCTGATGGCATCGGCTATTATTAATGCAAGAATAAAAAATTATGGTACCCTGCCAAAAGCCAGTATGTCAGAGAGACTCAAGAAAACGCGAAAAGCAATATGGGGCTTTATCCTGCCTGTGCTGATTTTGGGCGGAATCTATACAGGTGTTATGACTCCGACAGAAGCTTCGTTTGTTGCCGCTTTATATGCATTAATTATTTCAGTGTTTGTCTATAAAGAAATGAAAATGGATTTATTTAATCGTGTCACGAAAGAATCCATTAATATTACAGCTATGATATTCCTGATTATTGCATCAGCTAATATCTTCGGGATGTTTTTAACAACCGAACAGATCCCTCAAACGGTTTCTCAATGGGTCGAATCCAGTTCTACAAATGTATGGGTATTTCTATTAGGTGTGAATGCCATGTTCTTCATATTAGGCATGTTTCTTGATGCGGTTTCAATCATTCTCATTACTCTGCCAATCCTGCTGCCGATATTAAACATGTTTGGGTTAAATTTAATCCACTTTGCCATTATTATGACCATTAATATGGAGCTTGCCATGATTACGCCGCCTGTTGGATTAAATCTGTTTGTTGTAAGCGGGATAACGAGAGAAAAAGTGGGTAATGTTGTTCGAGGTGTTCTCCCTTTCTTTGCTATATTGATTGTCGGCCTTATTGCTGTCATTATTTTTCCGCAAATTTCGCTCGTGCTCATTAAGTAATTTAAATAAGATACTGCAGGGAGTGTGCAATGGTGAAAACGATAAAAGATTTGGTAACCTATGACATTATGAAACTTTCAAAAATGATTAAAGAAAAAGAAGTATCACCTGTAGAAATCGCTAAACAGCTGTTGGATCGCATCGAAGAGGTGGATCCCGTCATTAATTCGTTTATTACTGTCGATCGTGAAGACGTTATAGAACAAGCAAAAAGAGCTGAAGAAGAAATAGAGGCTGGTTTATACAAAGGCCCGCTTCATGGTATTGCTATCGGTTTAAAAGACTTAATCTATACAGATAACATGAGAACAACGATGGGATCTGAAATCTACCAGGATTTCGTACCTGAATATAATGCTACGGTTGTAGAGAAATTGAAGAAAGCCGGGGCCATTATCATTGGAAAGCTGAATACACATCAGTTCGCATATGGTCCTACAGGCGATCGCTCTTATTTTGGTCCTGTAAAAAATCCACATGATATACAAAAAATGACGGGTGGATCAAGCAGCGGATCTGCAGCCAGTGTATCTGCCTGTTTCTGCTTTGGCTCACTAGGTACAGATACAGGCGGATCAGTTAGAGTTCCGGCCTCCTTTTGCGGAATTGTTGGAATGAAACCAACCTATGGAAGAATCAGTAAACACGGAGTTTTTCCGTTGTCTTGGACACTTGATCATGTTGGGCCATTAACACGGACTGTGGAAGATAATGCCCTTCTTCTCAACTCCCTTGCCGGTTATGATTCAAATGATCCTAATTCTATTCAGTGTGAATCCGAAGATTTTACCCGATTCATTGGAAAAGGAATTGAAGGAATGAAAATAGGGGTGCCTTCAGCCTTTTATTTTGATGATATGAATGGGGAGGTCAGACAAGTCATTGATCAAACCATAGATACACTGCGTGAGCTGGGGGCAAGCATTATACCTGTTAACTTAACAGGCCTGGAGAATTTCACAGAGGCACATAAGGTTATTTTAAGAAGTGAAGCTTATGCTGTTCATGAACAGCATTTGAATGATTATCCGGATCAGTGGGATGATGAAGTAAAAGAACGTCTATTAACAGCACATGATACAAAAGGGTATGAATACGCTCAAGCACTGCAAACCCGTCAGCTCGCAAAAGACGTATTTAACAAAGTGTTAGAGGATGTGGATGTCCTATTCACTCCAACTTTGCCGATATTGCCGGCAAAAATCAATGAGCGTCATGTCGATATTGAAAAATACGCGGGACAGCATATTCGCTGGTCCATTATTAAATTAACCGCTCCGACCAACCTTAACGGATTTCCAAGCTTGTCATTGCCGTGCGGGTTCTCTTCTGAGGGAATGCCAATCGGAGCACAATTTATTGGCCGGGAAAATGACGAAGCTGCGTTATACCGATTTGGATATGCCTTAGAACAAAAACTGTCGATTGATACAGCGAAGCTGACTATTGGTAATTAAGTCGGCAATACTAAAATTAAATAAAACTAAAACGAGCTTGGGATAACCCGAAGCTCGTTTTTTCATGCGTTTCCTTTTAAGGCTTAGGGGGACGGAAGAGCCGTCCCTGTGTTTACTCATTATTCAAAATACATGTTAAAGCCGATGTTAAAATCCCCATTATTGCCAGAATAAAATCCCCCATAAGTATCAACGACTCTGAAGGGGGTTTAAGGTGGATGATCCAAATACTGAAAAATACTAATATTGGTATATATAGATACCGGCCTCTATATATTTGACTTGCTTATATTCGGCCACGTTGCGCTCTAGCAAGGTCATAAAATAGCTTTTTGAAACTACCATCTCTGAAAAATTTCAGAAATTTCTTAGAAATTTTTCCAGAAAATATTGTTTAATCTAAATTTTTGTATTATTATGAAAATTAGCAAAAGAAAGTTTTGAAGTAAGGGATTTTGGAGGATACATATGAAAATTACTTTAAAAGATATTGCAGAAAAGACAGATGTGTCAATATCAACCGTTTCAAGGGTGTTAAATAACCAGTTAACATCTATTGATGAGGAAACAAGAAATAGGATTTTAGAAGTTACCAAAAATTTGGGATATAAAAAAGGGAAGACTAGCCAGAAAAACAATGGAAAATTTTCTGAAGTGAAATTTGGCTGTGTCCTTAATAGCATAAAAGATAAATATCATGATCCATATTTTTCAGAAATTATTTATGGTATTGAAAGGGAATTGCTTGATCAAGGGTATTTCCTAAATTTTACTTTAGACACCAATGATCTGATCCACTCTAATTATATGATAGAAGAACAGAGTGCTAATTTAGGAATTATTACTGTTGGTCCAATGGATAAAGATTTTTTAGAGAATCTTTCTAAAAATGTCCCCTTTTTGTTGTCCACTGGCGGATACCCTAAGTTAGATATAGATTATGTAACAATCGATTTTGCCCAATCGGTTTTGAAAGCGGTTACCTACCTTATAGAAAAAGGCCACAGGGACATCGGTTTTATCGGGTCAGCAGGGTCAGAGTCAAATCTTCTATTCGAAGAAGAGAAGAGATTTATAGGATATAAGAAAGCAATGATCTCAAATGGGCTGCCTATTAAACCGGAATGGATCCAGGATGGCTGCTTTACAATTGATGGCGGATATCATGCAATGAAACGTATCCTTGCTTCCGCTAAAAAGCCAACAGCCATCTTTGCAGCAAGTGACAGAATGGCCTATGGCATGTATAAGGCTATAGAAGAATCAGGTCTCAAGGTATCAGAAGATATTGCCATAATCGCTTTTGATGATTTGGAAATGTCTAAGTTTATAAACCCTCCACTTACAACTATCCATGTACATAAGGAAGAGCTGGGAAGAATCTCGGTAAAAATGCTGCTTCAGCGAATGAGAGAAGAAATCAATTTGCCGCTAAAAACATATTTACCTACTGAATTAATTATCCGTAATAGCTGTGGATAATTAATATAATGACAATTTCAGAAAGGAGGACAAGGACTTAATATCTGAGCGTTCCTATACAATAAAATTTAGGGGGAGTCTTGATTAATGAAGAATGTTAAACAGTTTGCGTGCTTTTTGTGTTTAGCCCTGGTTATGTCCTTAATTGCAGGTTGTGCAGCTCCAAAAGAAAAAGCCAGTAATAGTGAAGAAGACAATGAAAAAGCTGGAGATACAGGAGAAACAATTGAGTTTGTATATTGGGCAGCCGCTGGAGGAGAAGAGACAGCTTTTAAAGAGTTAATTGCTAAATTTGAATCTGAGAATCCAGGAATTAAAGTAAAGGCAAGCCAAGTTCCATCACCTTCAAATGGTGATTATTACCCTAAGCTGCAAACACGTATTGCAGCAGATGATTCGCCGGATGTATTCCGTGTACAGTACCAAAAAATTGGTGAATTTGCTAGTCAAGGAGCCCTTTTAGACGTTACTGATTTATTCTCTGCTGAAAAAGATAAATTTAATTCAAGTCTTATGACAGCGGTTACATTCGAGGATAAAATATATGGCCTTCCACACCATACAGATACTCTCGGTGTTTTTTATAACAAAACATACTTAGATCAACTGGGAATTAAAGCTCCTGAAAAAATAGAAGATGCATGGACTTGGGAAGAGTTTTTAAATATAGCAAAAAGAATTAAAGATGAAGGTTTAGCTCCGCATGGGGTTGCGTTTAACTGGGCAGCAAGTTCAGCTTACCGCTCATTGCCGTTCTTACACCAAAATGGTTCATCTTTATTAACGGAGGATTTGAAGCAGGGGAATCTTGAAACACCAGAAGCAATCGAAACGCTGACATTCTTAAAAGATATGTATAAAAATTATATGTCAGAAGGAAACAGCATGAAAGGTTCCGAGGACTATAACATGCTATTTACTTCAGGTAATGCCGGTTTATTTGTAACTGGTAACTGGATGATTCCTAAATTTGAAGCAGATATGAAAGATTTTGAGTGGGGAGCTACCTACATGCCTATGAAGGAGTCAGCAGCATCCGACTTGGGCGGGAATGGATTGGCTATACCTGGAAATACAAAGCATTCAGAGGCAGCTCAGAAATTCCTCGCATTTATGGGTGAAAAGGAAAACATGAAAACATTTGTAGAAAAAGGATTATTCCTGCCTGGCAGAACAGATATTGATAACTTTAATTACCAGCTTCAAGAACCGGAAATGATGAATGTATTTATTGAACAATCTCAGACTGTTCCGGAAGAGTTGGCCAAAACGGTTACATCTACTGAATTTGCAAGTCTAAATGCAGCATTAGCAGATACATTAGAGCAGCTGTTCATCTCTGATATGACGCCTGAGGAAGCGGCAAAAGAGTTAAACAGTAAAATTAATAGTATTCTGGAGTAATTTTTAAACATTGAAGGGAGGGGTGACAGTGTCAACGATAGCCAGGTGGTATCAGAAGCGTTCTCAAAAAATAGCACCCTATATATTTATTACACCGAATATCCTTTTGTTTTTGACATTTATGATAATCCCGATATTCTTTACCTTTTATATTAGTTTTCATGAATGGGGAATATTGGGGAAACCCCAATTTATTGCATTAGAAAACTACACTAAGCTTTTTTCTGATCAGGTGTTTTGGACCTCGCTGGGAAATACAGTTTATTATACGGCTGGCACTGTCCCCTTTAGTGCCGCATTCGGTTTACTTGGGGCAATCTTACTTAACCGTAAGATTCCCCTGCGCAGTTTTTTTCGGGCTATATTCTTTGCTCCTGTAGTTGTATCGATGGTTGCCGCAGGATTGATTTGGTCATGGATGTTTAACCCTAATTACGGTCTATTTAATGAAATATTATCAAAATTCGGGATTGAGGGTGTTAGCTGGCTCACCTCAACGACATGGGCCATGCCTGCTGTGATCATTACAACGCTGTGGCTGAGAATTGGCTATTGCCTCGTTATTTATCTTTCTGGCCTTCAGGCAATCCCAGATGAACTATATGAGGCAGCTTCGATTGATGGAGCGAATGGCTGGCAGAAATTTTGGAGTGTAACAATCCCAATGATTAAGCCAACTACCACGTTCATTATTGTAATGGAAGTTATTCATGGCTTTATGGTGTTTGACCTCATTTACACAATGACGAATGGCGGACCAGGATTTTCAACAACTGTCCTTGTCCAATACATTTATCAAAAGGCATTTGAAGAAGGTCAAATGGGGTATGCATCAGCAATCGGTACCATCTTCTTCTTTATCATAATGGGATTGACGGCGGTCCAGCTTAGATTGGGGAGGGAGAAGGATTGAAAACACAAATTGAATTATCATCTGTTCAAAAAACAGCAGCACCTTTGAACCCGCCAAAAAAGCGGTTGGGCGCAGGTAAAAATACAGTCATCTTTATCGTCCTTTGTTTTGTTGCCTTCTTATTTTTAATTCCGTTTTTCTGGATGCTCTCAACTGCACTCAAAACATCGGCAGAAGTACAATCCAAAGATGTTCACATTATTCCTGAACAAATACAATGGGGGAATTTTGCAGATGCACTGAATGCAGCTCCATTTATGGGGTATGTCGGAAACTCACTTATTGTGAGCATTCTGGCCGTGATCTTAACCGTTTTTATCAATTGTTTGGCCGGATATGCTTTTGCAAAATATAAATTTAAAGGCAGGAATCTTCTATTCCTGATGGTTCTAAGTACATTAATGATTCCCGTACAAATCACCATGATTCCCAATTTTTATATTTTGAAAGAATTGGATTGGATTAATAGTTATGCTGGATTAATCGTACCCAGAGCAGCGGAGGCTTTTGGTTTGTTCCTGGCCAGGCAATATATCCTTAACATTCCAGATTCGCTGATTGAAGCGGCCCGGATCGATGGAGCTGGTGAATTTAAGATCTTTATGAAGGTTATTTTGCCCAACATTAAACCATTAATTGGAGTGCTGGTAATCTTCACATTTATGTGGCGCTGGAATGAGCTTGCCTGGCCCCTTATTGCGGTCTCAGAGGAAAGTATGTACACCGTTCAGCTTGGTTTAGCCATGTTAAAGGGAGAACATTTTATCAATTGGACACAGTTAATGTCCTTAACGCTGTTGTCAGTTATTCCAATGCTCATTGTCTTTTTCGCTTTCCAG
The DNA here is from genome assembly GCF_018613175.1 of Bacillus sp. ISL-47. Classification (NCBI taxonomy): domain Bacteria; kingdom Bacillati; phylum Bacillota; class Bacilli; order Caryophanales; family Bacillaceae; genus Bacillus; species Bacillus sp. ISL-47. The sequence goes on from NZ_JAGGQS010000039.1 coordinate 80,027, forward strand.
CGTTTCTTTATAAAGGGAATGGTTAACTCGGGAGTTAAAGAATAAAAACTAGGGGGATTTTATTATGCCAAAAATTACGATTATTGGAGCTGGCAGCGTTGTTTTCGCCAAGCGCCTAATCACAGATATATTAAGCTATCCTGAATTAAAAGACTCTGTATTTTCATTAACAGATATTAATGCCGAACGTTTGCAAACGGCACAAAAAATGGCAGAAACACTTGTGCTGCAATTCGGGAATGGGGCTAGTGTTGAAGCCTCATTAGATAGGAAGTATGCACTGCAAAACGCTGATTATGTGTTGAACTTAATCCAGGTTGGCATGCATGAGGCCACCTTGCTTGATTTTGAAATTCCAAAGAAGTATGGATTAAAGCAAACCATTGCTGACACGCTTGGAGTAGGGGGTGTCTTCCGGACTCTTCGAACCATTCCAGTCATGCTGGATATTTGCCGGGATATGGAGGAGGTATGTCCGGAGGCCTTATTATTAAACTACACCAATCCAATGGCAATGCTCATTCTTGCTATCCAAAAAGCAACCTCTATTAAATCAGTGGGGCTTTGTCACAGTGTTCAAAACACAGCCGATGATCTTGCATCCTATCTAAATATTCCTGTTAATGAACTAGAGTATAAAGTGGCAGGCATTAACCATATGGCCTGGTTCCTTGAATTAAAACGAAATGGGAAAGACATTTATCCAGAGTTATTTAAGGCAATGGAAAAGGCAGAGATTTTTAATAAGGATAAAGTTCGCTTTGAAATGATGAGAAGACTTAATTATTTTGTAACAGAATCCAGTGAACATATGTCTGAATATACCCCTTATTTCATTAAACGAGATAGCCTGATTAATCAGTTTGATATTCCGATAGATGAATATGTTCGCCGCAGTGAGCGCAATTTGGAACGTTTTGCTGAAACGAAGAAAAAGATTGATAGAGGCGAGTCTTTTGAAGGAGAAAAGAGCCATGAATATGGTGCACCTATTATTCATTCCATTGAGACAGGGACCAATCGGGAAATTTGGGGAAATGTCCTCAATACAAATTTAATTACAAATTTACCGCAAAATGCGTGTGTCGAGGTGCCTTGCCTTGTCAATAAGGGGGGAATCCAGCCTATACATGTAGGTGAACTTCCTCCGCACCTGGCAGCTATGAATATGACAAATATAAATGTCCAGCAATTAACGGTTGAAGCTGCCCTGACAGGTAACATTGACTATGTATATCAGGCGGTCATGCTTGATCCACATACCTCTTCCGTTCTATCCCTGGATGAAATCTGGAGTATGACAAAAGAATTATTGGATGCTCACGAAGCCTATCTGCCGCCATTTACAAAAGGCAGAAATCTCTCGTTTACTGGAGCTATCGTATAAATATTTTGGCTCTATTATAGCTTATTGTTGTTTTTTAGCACCCTGTTGATTGGAGCGGAAGGCACGAGATCCTCGAAAATGCATTCGCATTTTCTTCGTGCGGTGGTTACTCAAGGAAGCTTATTCANNCCTGCAGCGGAAATCAACAGCCAAATTTAACAGAGCCAATATTTTAAAAGTTAAGGTTCAACTATTCTAAATGGGTTGGACTTTAATTTTTGCCATTTAGGGATAAAGAGGTGAAGGTCATGTTAGAACAGCTCTATAGTGATTTTTCCGAGCTTTTTGGAGGTGGCGGAAAGGTTCGGAAATTTTTCGCACCGGGAAGGGTTAATTTAATTGGTGAACATACGGATTATAATGGAGGCCATGTGTTTCCTTGTGCATTGAGTGTCGGAACGTATGCTATAGCCAGAAGACGTCCTGATCAGTTCGTTAGACTATACTCAAAAAATAAAGAAGGATCGGGTACAGTTACCTTCAGCTTGAATGAATTAACTTATCAAAAAGACCATAGCTGGGCTAATTACCCTAAAGGGGTCATACGGGAATTTAAAGATCATGGGCTTGAGATTCCCACCGGTTTTGATGCCATGTTTTACGGTGATATTCCAAATAGTGCCGGGTTATCTTCTTCTGCATCGATCGAGCTTGCCACCGCAATCCTATTGAACAATATGTTTGAATTGGATGTTGAGATGATTGACATGGTCAAGCTATGCCAGCAGGTGGAAAATAAATTTATCGGTGTGAATTGTGGAATTATGGACCAATATGCAGTTGGGATGGGGAAGAAAGATCATGCCATTTTATTAGACTGCCAAACTCTTAAAAAAATGTATAGTCCGCTTTTGCTGGAAAATGAAGTACTGGTTATTGCAAATACGAATAAAAGCCGCGGGCTGGCTGATTCGAAATACAATGAACGCCGGGCTGAATGTGACACTGCCCTTAAGGAACTACAGTCAGAGCTTAAGATTACCTCATTAGGTGAGCTAGATGAAAGACAGTTTGAAGAAAAGAAGCACTTAATTAAAAGTGAAGTCATTCAAAGACGGGCAAAGCATGCGGTTTATGAAAATAGACGAACGCTTAAAGCTGTCGGATTACTTGAATCAGGGGATTTAAAGGGCTTTGGGGAGCTTATGAAGCAATCACACATTTCTTTGCGGGATGACTATGAAGTGACAGGGTTTGAACTGGATACTTTAGTAGAAGCAGCATGGAGGGAAGAAAGCTGTGTTGGTGCACGTATGACGGGAGCGGGGTTTGGCGGGTGCACGGTTAACCTGGTGAAAAAGGAAAAATTAAATTCTTTTATGGAACACGTAGGTCAGGCATATAAAAACATAACAGGGGTAACAGCCGATTTTTACACGGTTGATATCGGAGACGGTGCCAGGGAAATTTCTGAACAAGTGATGTAAGGTGGTGAGGGAAATGGCTATTTTAGTATGTGGCGGTGCAGGTTATATTGGAAGTCATACGGTAGCTGAGTTATTAGCAAGAGGCGAAAAAGTAATTATCGTTGATAATTTCCAAACAGGGCATTCTGGAGCTGTATTAAAAGAGGCGGTTCTCTATCGTGGGGATATACGGGACCCGCAATTGTTAGATGATATTTTTTCGGAACATACTATTGAAGCTGTTGTTCACTTTGCAGCAGACTCATTAGTGGGTGAGAGTGTAAAAGATCCATTAAAGTTTTACGAAAATAATGTTTATGGAACTTTATGTCTCCTAAAGGCTATGCAAAAACACAGTGTGAAAAAAATTGTTTTTTCCTCAACTGCAGCCGTATATGGCGAGCCAAAACGCTTTCCTATTTTAGAGACGGATCCAGCCATTCCAACCAATCCTTATGGAGAGACAAAACTAGCGATTGAGAAAATGCTGAAATGGTCAGATGAAGCCTATGGGATCAAATCGATCATTTTGCGCTATTTTAATGTGGCCGGAGCCCATATGTCAGAGGAAATCGGAGAAGATCATAATCCGGAGACACACTTAATTCCTCTTGTTCTTCAAGTAGCGTTAGGCCAGCGTGAAAAAATTCTAGTGTACGGTGATGATTATGATTCTTATGATGGAACATGCATCAGAGATTATATCCACGTTACCGATTTAGCGAATGCTCATATTCTGGCACTTGAAAAACTGCGTGAATTGAATAAAAGCGAAACCTATAACTTAGGAAATGGAAACGGATTTAGCGTAAGGGAAGTTATAGAAACCGCACGGAAGGTAACGGGAAAAGATATCCCAGAAGAGGTAGCACCCCGAAGAGCAGGAGACCCATCAAAGCTTGTCGCGTCTTCAAAAAAAGCAATGGATGAACTGGAATGGAAGCCTAATTATTCCTCTTTAGAAGCGATAATACAAAGCGCTTGGAAATGGCATGTAAACCATCCGAACGGTTATAAGGATGTATTGAATAAGCAAATTTAAAAAGGGGGTGTCTTTCTTGAATGTTTCGATCCACCTTCAAATAGAACGTTTACTGCAATATGGTTTACAGAAAAAGCTGATTACAAAGTGGGATACTGATTTTACACGTAACTTGATTTATGATGTTTTGCAGATTAGTGAGTGTGAAAAAGTGGAGGTCGAGGAGGAAACGCTGGATTCACCTGCGGAAATTCTGGAGATGATCCTGGACTGGGCTGCAGAGAACCATTCTCTTAAAGAAAATACGGTCACCTACCGGGATTTATTGGATACGAAAATCATGGGATGTTTTGCTGCCAGACCATCTGAATTTATCCGGGATTTCTATTCACGGTATAAGGGAACGGGTCCAGCTTCAGCAACGGAGGCTTTTTACCAATTCTCCCAGGAAGTTCACTATATCAGGAAAGATCGGATTGCAAAGAATGAACATTGGTTTACCCACACTGAATATGGCGACCTGGAAATGACCATCAATCTTTCCAAGCCTGAAAAAGATCCAAAAGCAATTGAAGCAGCAAAAACACTAACTCATCACTCCTATCCGGAGTGTCTTCTCTGCAAAGAAAATGTGGGATATGCAGGGAGAGTGAATCATCCTGCAAGACAAAATTTGCGGATCATCCCTCTTGAATTAACGAATGAGCAATGGTTTCTTCAGTTTTCCCCGTATGTTTACTACAATGAACATGCCATTGTGTTTAAGGGTGAGCATGACCCTATGAAGATTTCAAAAAAGACTTTTGAACGATTACTCGAGTTTGTAGACCTATTTCCACATTATTTTCTAGGATCTAATGCGGACCTTCCCATTGTTGGCGGCTCCATATTAAGCCATGATCATTTTCAAGGCGGATATCACCATTTTCCGATGGCGCATGCAGACATGGAGAAAAAATTTACCCTTCCGCATAAAAACGTAACAGCTGGAATTGTAAAGTGGCCCATGTCGGTGATAAGAATACAAAGCCATAATCGGCAGGAACTGGCTGAGGCTGCGAACCATATTTTTAATAGCTGGAGAGCTTATACCGATGAGTCAGCAGGAATTCGGGCCTTTACGGATGGCATCCCACATAATACGATCACACCGATAGCAAGAAGGAACGGCAACTTATTTGACCTTGACCTTGTCTTGCGAAATAACCGTACCAGTGATGAGCATCCACTGGGAATTTTCCACCCCCACCAAGAGGTTCATCATATCAAAAAAGAAAATATAGGATTAATAGAAGTGATGGGCTTAGCTGTACTTCCAGGAAGATTATATGAAGAATTAAGGCAGTTGGCCAATTGCTTAACACAAAGCCATTACATGGATGCCATTCAAGGAAATAAAGAGATTGTGAAGCATATAGACTGGGCTCAAGACTTAAAGAAAAAATACGTGAATTTCACTGAACTAAATTGTCCCGAGATCTTAAAAGAAGAGGTAGGGCGGACATTCTTAAAAATTCTCGAACATGCAGGAGTTTTTAAAAGAGATGAGCAAGGACAGAAGGCCTTTCTAAAGTTTATTCAAACCTTAAATAAGGAATCTAGTCATTTATCGCAATTTATCTAAAAGGCAATTTTTTATTAAGGGATTTCTCCGGCCCCTGCGTGTTTTGAAAGGTGTTGTGCTTAGATTGCTGTACACACCTTTCAAAAGGACGTACTAGACAACAAGAAAACCACCCCGCGCCGTCGCAAGCAAAAGGGTGGTTCTCAAAAGTGAAAATATAGTTTAACAACAGCCAACCTGATGATAGAGGCTGCTGGAGAGAAGTGTTAGCCGCACTTCTCTTTTTTTGAAGATAGGTGCCTGGCCCACTGGCCTTGCATCTGTT